>JACQOU010000024.1 GCA_016207775.1 Deltaproteobacteria bacterium | reverse complement strand
TCGGGGGTGTGGCTCTTTTTCACAAACAACGGATAGCACGTGGGTGGGCCAGCGCTTTTACTGATGGGTTCATTAGTCACCAAACCGAAAAGGTTTTTGTGGGCGGAACAATTTTTCATTCCGGATATCATCGTTTTCGGCAACTCCTCCGGGCGTTGAGACATTTGGGGGCGCGATACAGTGGGCATTATCGTTTAGCAGGTGTGAAGGGAATTTTACGACTGACGGTGGCTTTGTTTTTGCTGCGATTTGGTCGCCTTTATTCGCAAATCGGTCATAAGCGTCGTTATTGCCCGTGTTGTGGGTGGCATGGGCGCAATTTTCTTCCTCTTGTGGCTGGTGGCTATGTATGTTTCCGCCTCTTATGTCCCGTTTGTCGCTGGCAGCCACGTCATCGAGCCCATCGTATTTTTTACGATCGTTGTTTCAAGATGGGGGAGCGACAAGGACGCCTGCTATATTTTGCCCCCGAAGACCGGATCCTCAACTACTTGAAAACAATTCCCAACCTGCATGTCCAAACCTCGAGTTACTGTGACAAATCGGGTGACTACGATATTGACATTATGAACATTCCATTCACAGACAACACTTGGGACTACATCATCTGTCATCATGTAATCGAACATATACGGGATGACCGTAAGGGAATGTGCGAGCTTTATCGAATTCTTAAACCGGGTGGAACGTTGATTCTATCCGTTCCCATTGACGCGCAACAAACCGAGTACTGGGGAGCGCCCAATCCATTGAGAAATAATCATTACTACAACTACGGACCTGATTTCGTTAATCGCATTCCACTGGAATTTAATATTGTCCGATATTCATTCGTTGATTTATTTTCGAAGCAGGAGTTCGAAGAGATGGGTCTGCTTGAAGAATATCTATTCGTGTGCAAAAAACCCATACAGGGACTGTCTACCCCATCCCACATAGTTGAGGGCGAAATTTCTTGTTCCATCAGTTAAATATTTAAGAACCAAGGTTGAAAGTGGGCAACGAGGATGAACGACTGCAGCTCCTAAATACGCTCGTAAGTTTACTCTTTCCCAATGGCTTTGGGTTTCCGGGTGTTGGATAATAGGGATTTTTAGTTGTTTGCAAGCCCAGCCTATAGTCCAATCATAACTAGTTAGACCATGCTTGAACGCTCGTGCTCGAAGAGTCTTCTCGACAACCCATTCGTAACAAGGTGCTTTTAAAGCTGGGCTCAATAATAGTTTGCTGGCAAACAAAACCTGAGCGGCCTTAAGAGTCATTATGATGCAACCGCCCTGCACGGAAGTAATCATCTTTTCTTTGTCACCCGCTTGCTGAACGCAACCGGCAATGATCGCATCATCAAAAGCAGGAAGAACCCCGAACTTTTTTCTTACATGGGTATCAGGATCGATCTTAATCAGATGTTTTGTCGGATTGTTAAGGAACAAGCCGAGCATTCGGTGGGCTGGCTCCCCTCCCTTATCGACAGTGAATAGTCGTTCGCCTAGGCAATATTCTAATTGGTATCTATTAGCCAAAACTCTATGTCTAGGGTCTTTAGTTCCGTCCGAAACAAGAATGACTCGAGAACTCGGGTACACTTTTCGCAGCGATTTGAGGCAGGGCTCCAGTCTTTCAAAATCACTGTAGGTTTGGATTATCCAAGTTATATCGGCGCTAAACGACATCGGCCAACACGCACTCAGCATACCGAAAGAAATAGACTCCCGTTATGAGAAGAGCCATAGTGAAAGCCATGCTGACGGTCAAAGCTGAAAAGTCAAAATTTGTTCCTACGATAGCGCTCCTGAATCCAGAAATTATCCCTACCATAGGATTGAGGTAGTAAAGCACCCGATGTTTCTCAGCTATCAGGTTGGCGGGGTAAAGCACTGGGGTACAGAACATCCAAAGCTGAAGGGTAAGGTGAAGGATATTTCCAAGATCTCTGATGCAGACGTGGATTGCGCTGAGCCAAAGACTCACCCCTAACGCAAAGAGCATTGTGAGGAAAGTTAAGAAGGGAATGGCCATTAACTTTCCGGAAATAGGAAAACCGTACGCTATCAAGGTTAATAGCAAAAAACAGAATCCAATAAAAAAATCGATCATGGGAGTGATAAGGCTGGAGCTGGGAATCAGAATTCTCGGGAAGAAAGCCTTGGTCAGAAGTTGAAAATTACCTGCGAGGCTTGTGCTTGCGCGAGTTATACAATTGCAAAACAGTGTCCAGGGCAACAGCGCCGAATAGATAAAAAGAGGGTAAGGAATTCCCTCAGATGGAATCTTAACCAGTTTGTGAAAAAGCAATGAAAACACGCCGACCGATAAGAGCGGTTGAATGATAACCCAACCAAATCCCAGAAGCGTTTGTCGATAACGCAGCTTAAAATCTCGGTGGGCAAAACTGTAGAAGACTCCTCGGTATTTCCAAATTTCCTTGATATTCAAAAGACCTTCGAGTTTCCGAGGCGTGATGACGTATGCAGGACCTTCAATCCAGTGCTCGAGACTCCAGGGCAGACGGGCAAGAAGCTTTTCCATCGACCTTCCGATTAGCATTTTTGGGAAAAATTGAGTCGAGTCTATAATATCAAATTTCTTCACTTGAAAACACCTGCATATGACTCGAGGTGCAAGAAGCAATTATGAGGTAAATGTTCGCATCAAAGATGCATGTACTGGTAAAAACCTCCTTGCATCATCCTGGATAATGCGCTGAGTAACAAAAATTAAGAAACAGCAAAGGGGATACCGTGTAAAATTTGTTGAATGAGTATAGCCATCAGGGTAACCGGGGTTAGCAAGCGGTACCGTCTGGGGACTAACAAGGGGCTCACTTCGTTTATCGATTGTTTCAGCCTGTCTCATCGCGCCGTCAATACGAACCAAAACGAAGAAGGATATTGGTGGGCCCTTAAGAATGTCTCCTTTCAAGTCAACAGGGGTGAAGTTTTCGGAATAGTCGGGAAAAATGGAGCTGGTAAAACGACGCTACTTAGAGTGTTGAGCAGGATAACTCATCCCAGTGCCGGAAGAATCGAACTGTATGGGTCCGTGAGCAGTTTATTTCACGCGGGGATAGGGTTTCACCCGGAACTGACAGGCAGAGAAAATATCTATCTCAGTGGATCCATTTTAGGCATTTCCCGAACCACAATCCGGGAAAAATTGGACGAAATCGTTCGCTTTGCTGAGATAGGCACGTTTCTTGACACTCCTATAAAAAAATATTCAAGCGGAATGTGTTCCCGCCTGGCGTTTGCAATAGCTGCTCATTTAGACTCTGATATTGTTTTGACTGATGAAATATTATCCGTAGGCGATCAGTATTTTCAAAAAAAGTGCTTGGAAAAAACGGAGCAGTTTGCTGAACGAGGACGAACCGTTCTTTGGGTCAGTCATAACCTTGGTGCTATCGCTCGCCTGTGCGGCCAGTGTCTGTGGCTAGAAAACGGAGGCGTAAAGAAAATCGGAGATGCAAGAGAAATAGCATCTGAATATTCAAAAACAGTTGCTTAGAAGTTAGGACAGCGCCTAATGCATGAATTTGAAGTGATCGAACAAATTACTAACCAGTTCATTTCGCACAATAGACTAGACCACGTTCTTTAATTATGCGGCTATTGAACCCACAAGTTACGGTGTTGATGTCGGTCCACAATGGTGGAAAACATTTAGAAAAAGCCGTTCGGAGTGTCTTAGAACAAACGCTGGGTGACTTTGAGTTTCTAATAATCGATGACGGTTCCCACGATCAGTCCGCAGCTATCCTTGATGACTATAGAAAGAGGGACAACAGGGTTGTTGTTTATACCCAGACACATAAGGGTTTGATTTTCTCACTCAACAAAGGATGCCGTCTCGCGAGAGGCAGGTACATTGCATTAATGGATGCGGATGATATCGCTGTAAAAGAAAAACTCGAACGCCAGATTGTTTTTCTTGAGGATAATCCAGATTTTGCAATAGTCGGGGGAAACGTTGCCACTATCGATGATAACGATAGAGTGGTTGGCTCTTCGAATTTTCCGGTACGGGATAAAGATATCAAAGAGGCCCTCATCCACTATTGTCCCTTATGCCATCCAACGGTTGTTATGAGAAAGGCTGTATTTGAATGCAGTGGGGGCTATCGATGCGCCTTTGTTCATGCAGAGGATTATGATCTATGGCTAAGAGTCTCTGAACACTTTAAATTGGCGAACTTGTCGGAAGTGGTGCTTTACAAGCGAGTGCATACCCAAGCCATGTCCTTTCAGAATCTTGAACAGCAGGCTATCTCCAGCCTTGGCGCGCGTATTTCGGCAAGGAAGAGAAGCAAGACCGGTATTGACCCTATGAAAGGAGTGGGTAGAGTCACCCCGGACATTCTGAAAAAAGCAGGTCTTGAAGATACGGACATCCAAAATGGTGTGCTTCTCTTTTATCTACGCTGGGTAGATTTATTATTAATGGCCCATGATGACGACGGAGCGCTTCAACTCATTAATAGCCTACCCATCTATTCAAGACCTATCCCAAGAGATTCTCTGATAAAGATCTGTTCATCCAGAGCCAGAATTCACCGAATGAGAAGAGAGTTATGGCGGTATGCAGGTTTGCGCATGACCATAGCGATTTTGCAACCCTTCAAAACTGTGAAATCAATAACGGAAAAATATCTGCTCATTCTACGCATTGGTAAAAAGATGCCTTTGGAACCGATCGGGATTTGCCCTGTTTTTGTATTGTCTCTTTCTTTATTTCGTCTAACAGTTTGACTGCCTCGGCCACAGTCTTCTGTTGGCTGGCTAGGCTTCTGACTAAGGCCGTTATTGTCTCATTTACCAGGCGATTGTGAGCAGTTTGTCGATCGAGAAGAGGCCACAGAAGGAGGCGCAAAACAGCTCTGGTTTTATCGATCAATCGCCCAAAAATTGGGCGATGAGAGCGAACTTTGAATTGTGAAATATCTTCCAGCTTATTTCTGCAAAGCTCTTGTGCCACATGAAACACATCAAAACTTTCCTTTGCGGAAGATCGGTGCGAAGTGTGAATGGCTTCGAGAGTTGCCCGTATCTCATGACCGATTTTGTCTTCGCCAAATTCTTGAAGGACAAACTTGCGGGCCACTTGTCCTAAATTCACTGCAAACTCGCGATCGTTTTCCAGTTTTGCCATGTACTGAGCTGCTTGCTCAATGTCTGGGTCGGCAAACAAGAATCCCTTTTCGTAAGGGCCCCAGGCCTTGTTATTTGGGATGAGCCGATAGTCGACAAGAAGGCTATTCCGTTCGTTCATGAAATCGACATTGCCAGAGTAGTTTGTGGCAATAACAGGTTTGCCGGCTGCCATGGCATCGAGCATTGTCAGGCCAAAACCTTCCGATCTGTGAAGAGAAACATAGGCATTGCATGCTGCCATAAGGTCTCTTATTTCAATTCGGCTGTACGTGGCATCGACAAGTCGTATATTTTGAGAATGACCTATCTTACGCTGCAACAGGTGCAAGAGGTGGGGGTATTCTCCTGCGTGAGTTGTCTTGAGGACCAAACAGGCATCACTTTTGTTTCCAAAAGCTCTTCGAAAAGCTTCGATTATTGCCAGAGGGTTCTTACGATCAAAATAGCTTCGCAAATCGAATACAAATAAGAACATGAAACCATCACTGGGAAGATGCAGCCGCTCTCTCCATTGGACCCCTTGAGTTGAGCTCGATCCGGATAAACAGGGATAAGGAATGTGCTTGATAGGAATAGGTGAAACACTGGAGATAGAATTGAATGCAAATGTTGACGGAACCCAAATCTCATCAAAAAAAATGAAATTTTCACACAAGCTCTCTGAGAATTTAGAAAATTCCCAGTTCCAAAAGCCAATGTTGTAGCCGCCAGAGAACCATCCTGGAATGAGTTGAGCAAGACTGGTTGTCCGGTGTGCATTCAAATGAATGAGGTTGATGGAATAAGGTCTACGAATTCCTGGACGAAATTCATCACCTTCGTACTCGATTTTATTACTAGTGGGTGTTCGTTTGAGATAGGGAATCCCCATTTTGGCCAGAACATTTAAGATACGGTTGGCCCCTTCCCCTATGCCAGTGGGCTCTTCGAAATAACTCACGCAGTTAATTCCGAAAGGTCTCTTTGTGTATGAATACGCCATCCATCTCTCCGTAGAACACCCAAAATCAATCTCGGCGGAATACTGGTACACCCGACTGGAGTTTGTTCCCGGTAACTCAAAGCAACAATGCGGTGGCCCTGGAAAAATTATCATTGGCGGTCAGGATGTTGGCAACCGAATTGCGGACTGTCATTATTATCCTGGATTATCCGGATTTTCCATTTGCAAGATAACGTGTGATCATCGTCTCACTGACATCGGTTTCTTATCGGATTGAAGGCATAGAGCCCGTGCTGAGCTCTATTTGTAACGGTGAGATGAGGCCAGATCGACTTTTCCTTTGGGTTTCCAATGAACCTTCTTTGAAAGACGAGGGAATAACGACTCTGCCGGCCTTCCTGCAACGTTATCCAGTCGAAGTAAGAGTTACGACTAACATCGGTCCCTCAACAAAGCTGCTCCCTGCGGTTAAAGAGTTTTGGGAGAAAAAAGATACTATTATTGTTACGGCGGATGATGACATTGTATACCCGCACTATTGGCTTGACAGGCTTGTTCGTGCTTTCTCACGATATCCTGATCGGTGTCTTTGCTATCGAGCCAGGCTTGTTCGTCACAACCGATATGGAGCTCCCCTTTCTTATAATCGATACCCAATCCTTCGCGGTATGGACAATGTAAGAGAATTCGACTTACTTGTGCCAAATGGAACTCATGGTGTCTTATATAAAGTTGGTTTTTTCTCTGAAGGTATTCTTGACATAGATAACCTGATGAGATGCTCGATCACCAATGATGACCTCTGGATTTCTGCGCATTTGATCAAGAACAAAGTAAAAGTGCATGTACTCGAGAGCCAGTCATCTGATTTTCGAGATGTATTTCAGCAAGGTCATACTCTTTGGTCATCGAATATTTCGGAAAACGATAAAATTATTCGCCGGTTGGCTGTTTTTGGAAAAGAGCCGCCGCATAAAACGTGGCGGTCGTTTCTGCTATACGCGTACCAACAGATAACAATGCGATTGAGTCGTCGGTACAGTTGCTGACAAAAATGCGCAGATTGTGACCGCGTGGAGCAGAGTTTACTTGGCGGGTGGATTCGCGCTAGCCTGGGACAATGGTTTCGAAAGAAAAATCTGCGATCCGGATAATCAAGACGCTTAAAAAGCATGGTCATGAGGCTTTTCTTGCCGGGGGCTGCGTGCGTGATCGTATTCGAGGGGTCGAGCCAAAAGATTACGATATTGCAACCTCTGCCCCTTCCGAGGAAATTCAGAAGCTTTTTAAGAAAACCATTCCCGTGGGTGTTCAGTTTGGCGTGATTTTGGTGGTTGAAGACGGGGTTGCTTTTGAGGTGGCGACCTTTCGAACGGAAGGAGATTACCAAGATGGCAGGCGGCCTGGCTACGTAGCTTTCGCCAGCTTGGAACAGGATGCTAAACGCCGGGACTTTACGGTAAATGGTTTGTACTATGACGTCGAAAAAAAGAAAATTATCGATTTTGTCGATGGTCAGAGAGACATCTCCCTTAAGCTTATTCGAACCATCGGGGAACCGGAGAAAAGGTTTCTGGAAGACCATTTACGGATGATGCGAGCTGTTCGTTTTGCCGTGCAGCTTGGCTTTGAAATAGATCCGGCTATCTGCCCAGTCATTCAAAAACATGCGAAGTTGCTGAGTAAGGTCAGTCAGGAACGGTTACGCGATGAACTGGTCAAGACTCTCACTTCCCCTGCTCCTGGGCGAGGAATTCGCCTGTTGGATGCTTGTGGGCTTCTGGGCGAGATTTTGCCTGAAGTGATTGCCATGAAAGGTGTGGAACAACCCATCGAGTATCATCCCGAGGGGGATGTCTACACCCATACCCTCATGTGTCTGGATGGACTTTCCAATGCGCCAGCTGAGCTTGCTGTGGGGGCGTTACTGCATGATGTGGGCAAGCCTTTAACCTTTGTGCGTGCACCGGATCGGATCCGCTTCAATAACCATGATAAAGTGGGAGCGGAAATGGCTAAACAAATTTGTAAGCGGCTTGCTTTTCCCAATTCCCAGACGGACTTGATTTATGCGCTTGTTTCCGAGCATCTGCGATTTAAGGACGCAATGAAGATGCGAGAGAGCACTCTGAGGCGATTTTTGTCGATGGAAAGAATTGACCTCCATATGGAGCTGCATCGACTGGATTGCTTGGCAAGTCATGCAAACTTGGATGCCTATCAGTTTTGCGCAAAAAAGCTCGGGCAGATTGCGGCCGAGCCGCCCAAGCCGGTAAAGCTAATTGGAGGGACCGATTTGATTGCACTTGGCTTTGAGCCAGGTCCCCAGTTTTCCAAAATTATGAGGGCCGTAGAGGATGCTGTTTTGGAAGATGCAATCCTTTCCAAGGAAGAAGCATTGGAATTTGTAAAACGGAACTATTTGAAAAAATGAGCGCTACAAAAATTATCAAAGAATTTGAACAAAGAGACATCAGAGCTTTGAGCAAGATACTCACTTGCGTGGAAAACGAAGATTCCAAAACACTTTCCATTTTGGAGGCTCTCTTCGAAAAAACTGGAAAGGCAAAGGTTGTTGGTATCACAGGACCTCCAGGGGCTGGAAAAAGCACGCTTATTGGCGAGCTCATTCGGCTATTGAGAGACAAGCAGATGACTGTTGCAGTGATCGCTGTTGATCCGGTGAGTCCGCTTTCGGGGGGGGCTGTCCTTGGCGACCGGGTTCGCCTGAATCGTCATTTTATCGATAACGGCGTTTTTATTCGAAGCCTCAGCTCACGAGGAAAGTTAGGTGGGCTCTCTGCCTCAACCCGCCAGATGGTTCATGTTGCGGATGCATTCGGTTTTGACTACATCATCATAGAAACGGTGGGGGTGGGACAAAGCGAAGTGGATGTCAGGAAAATAGCCGACCTGACCGCAGTTGTGCTGGTTCCTGAATGGGGGGATGCAATTCAAACGATGAAAGCCGGCTTGTTGGAAATTGGGGACATATTCATCATTCATAAAGCGGACCGGGAAGGGGCAGCAACCCTGGCTTGTGACTTAAGAGAGGCTTTGCAATTAGGGGGAAGAGGCGCAAGCCCGGTAATCGAATCGTCTGTAAAATATCCGGAAAGTTTAGAAGCCATTCCCAATGCTTTTGATCGATTCTTTGAGGAAAATAAAGATCGGATTCGTAAACGAAGGGCGCAGGCTTCAAAGAATACGGTTACTGAATTGCTTGAGCGCCTGGCGTGGAACGAAATTCGTCGCAAATTGAGCAAAAAAACGGAAACAGGCAAAAATCCATACCAATGGATGGGTCAGTATCTTAAGAAGCATCCTCCCGGTAGATGGTTCAAATGAGTACAAAAACAAAAATACTGGTTGTGCGAACCGATTATCTGGGGGACGTACTGCTGTCGCTTCCAGCACTGAGCCTGCTTCGTCAAACAGACCCCGAGGCGGAAATCGATTTTTTTTGTCGCGAAGAGTTTGTTGATCTCATTAGTCCATTTGCATCGGAGAGAAAGATACGGACGGTTCAGTTTTGCGATAATCGCGTCGCACCGTTGGCAAAAACGCTCGTCGGGCAGGGCTATTCCGCGGCGTTGCTCCTTAAGGCCAGCGCAAGGATGGCGCTTGCGTGTTGGAGGGCAAGCATTCGTGTTCGGGTTGGATTGTACTCAAAACCCTGGTCTTTTCTGACCTTAAACAAAGGCATTCGGCAGCATCGATGGAAGGCTGAGAAAAACGAAGCCTGTTATAACATTGAGTTAGCCCAATGTTTATTGGATCGTTTGGGTGCCGGGTCCTCGTTGGTCCCCGTGGAGAAAATAAGGCTTAAGCAGAATTTGAAAGCCAGCGAACAGGCGACAGCCGTTCTGGCTCAACTTGATATTGGAAAAGGAAGTGATTTTTACGTCTGCCATCCGGGTATGCGGGGGAGCGCAATTAATTTATCTGCTGAAAGCTACGCCAGGCTAATGAATCGGCTCACTGCAGAAGGGTTGACCGTTCTTCTGTCTATAGGGCCTTCGGATTGTGATAAAAAAATTGTTGAAAGCATCCAGGCCAGATGCTCAGTAAAGGTACTTCCAATGGTTGGGCTTCCCGTATTAGCAGAAATTTTCCGGCTTTCCCGAGCCGTCATAGGCCCCAGTACCGGGCCGCTTCATTTGGCCCACTACGTGGGGACCCGTGCTTTTGGGTTCTATTCCCCAGTCACCACCCAACGTGCAGAGAGATGGGCCCCTTGGGGAGGGGCGGGCGAAGTGGAGATTTTTTCTCCCGAATATTCTTGCCCGGCAGTGCGGGGATGCTTTGGCCAGCGTTGTACTTATTTCAGTTGCATGGACCATATGTCGTTCGATAATTTGGTAAGTCGAATTAAATACCGGGGGGCGACTAGTGGACTATAGCTTTCTAAAAAAGCTCGATAGCATTCATTTGTTGGTTGCGGGAGAAGTGGGCATCGATGAGTACATTTGGGGGGACACCAGCAGAATCAGTCCCGAAGCTCCAGTGCCCGTGATTGAGGTGGAATCCCAAAGCTACAAACTCGGCCTTGCAGCAAACGTTGTTCAGAACATTGTATCGCTGGGTGCTGCGGCTACTCTGGTAACAGTCTGTGGGGAGGATGAGGACGGCAACAGGCTGGGACAGATGCTTTCTCAAGCGGGTGTTCGAAAGTCCGTCATGGTTAGGGACAGCAGCAGACCCACGCTGCGAAAGACCCGCATCATTGCTCAAAAACAGCATGTGGTGAGAGTGGATTACGAAAAATCTCACCCACTGGCTCCCGAAATTTCGGCAAAATTTGGAAGAGCACTGGGTGAACTTATTTCTCAGTGTGATGGAGTGATTGTCCAAGATTATGCAAAAGGTATTTGGAATGCCGACACCATGAGTTTTATTAAAGAAGCGCAGCGGCTTGGCAAGCCTGTTTTCGTCGATCCGAGCCGCCTTAGTCGCCCTTCACTTTATCGGGGAGCTACCCTCTTAACCCCTAACATTGCCGAAGCAGAAACATTATGTGGCTTCGAACATACCTCCGCAAAAATTGCTGGGCGAGACGATAAAAGGCTCTTGGCGATGGCGACCAAAATCATGCAGCAGACAGAGGGGGAGCATATTATTATCACATGTGGAGAGTGGGGAATGGTTGCCGTTTCAAAAGACTCTCCAAAACTCTTGCGAATACCCACTTACGCACGCGAAGTTTTTGATGTGACTGGGGCCGGTGATACCGTCATTGCCGTACTTGCATTGATGAGGGTAATGGGGCAACCTTTGTCTCAATGCATGCAAGTGGCTAATGCAGCAGCTGGAATAGTGGTTGGCAAAATTGGAACAGCAAGTGTCACTCGTGATGAATTAGTGGAGGAACTGGGTCGCCTGCAAAAGGCCGGATTGATCAAAAATTGATTTCATTTTTACCGTACTGGCGGATCGTCTAATGGTAGGACAGTAGGCTCTGACC
>JACQOU010000279.1 GCA_016207775.1 Deltaproteobacteria bacterium | reverse complement strand
GTGTGGGAATGGTAACGTGCACTCTTCGCCCCTGGTTTAAGAATATCGATATTTACATATAGTTTTTCGGATCCGGCCGCTTTTGAAAGATACTGAGTGATCATTGGCCCGGTAAAGTCGGCATCGTCGATCAAATCTCTTGGAATTTCGTTGATATTAAGTATTTTTATCATGATGCTTTTTTCCCGCTAAATCTATATTGGCCGCGAGAAATGATTTCAAAAATCTCTTTTTCGTCAAAAATATTCTTATCGGTGCGCCTGAGATGATACTTCATTTTTCGGATAAGCTCCTTGTAAGCACCCGGCTTTTTATCGACTTACATTTTTTGTTCAGCAGCTTTGTAACCAATCCCACATCCGGGTCGTTGGCGGGCCAAGGGAGGAACAAGTGCTGAAACACGGCCCATATGTTCCCTACGTACAAGAACAGTGCCAGAAACGGAAAGGGGTTAAGAGTGATAATTCCTGCGAAGTCATTTACAATCGTTCGAAAACATTCCGGTATACTGACCGGATAAAAATAACAAATCAACACAATGACAATATTGGCGACAGGGCCCGCCCAATCTGTGACGGCCTCATTCTTGAAAGCTCTATCCGCTATCAGATGTAAGAATGCATGTGGAATCGCGGTTACCAGCCAGACTGCATAAATACCGGGGACTAACAACCAATGAACGCCCACAAAAGATAAAACTAACGAAGTCATGCCTAAAATGAGAAATGTCACCAGAAGGGATAAACGCGGCAGACATGCCAGCGGCATTACCTGTGAAAATTTTACTCCCGGATATCGTTCTGCCATGTGACTCCTCCGAATCCTGAAAGGAAGGATGTATCTTTTAGACATAGCAGTCCGAATAGCGGACTGCAATCGCAGCAGCAGCAGGCTGGTAAAATGGCACAACTCATGCACCATTAGAAAGATGATGGAACTAGCAGGTCCAAGAGAAAAAATCTTACAAGGCGGGGCAACCGTCCTTTCTGAAAGTGAATTACTGAGCGTTCTATTAAGAACTGGGACGGGCAAGAGCGAGCCTGGGATGCCAGCGGTCCATCAGTTGGCGAATGCATTACTCAAACAACATGGCAATCTTGAATCGGTGCTTGCTTTATCAGCCACCGAACTCGGAGTGACCCACGGGCTTGGGCCGGCCAAGATAGCCACTCTTTTATCGGTAGGTGAAATATGCCGGCGCTTTCAGTGTAATGATAGAAACCCAAACGAACAACTGCTCAACCCTCAAACGGTTTATGAACTTTTTTCATGGTTAGCTTATGAGTCACAGGAAGTGCTATGCGCAGCTTTCTTAAACAGTGAGAATAGAGTCTTGCAAATAAGAGAAATTTTTAGGGGCATTCTTGACGGCACCGTGGCACGACCGAGAGAGATAATGATTGAGGCTTTGCGTTCCAACGCAGCCAAGTTGCTGCTTGCACACAATCATCCATCCGATAATCCTTCGCCGAGCAAGGAGGACCTGCGCTTTACCAGACTGCTTAATTTGACCGGAAGATGGCTTGGGATTCCACTCATCGATCATCTCATTATTTGCAGGAGAGGAATTTATTACAGCTTTGCTGAACACAAGCAGTTACGAGGCCGTTGCCGCTGATTCTGCAATTCGCAAGTAAGTTTGGTTTCCTATGACTAGAGCATCCATATCACAATTGAGAAAACAGTCGATGGCATCCTTTTCAGTGCAGACTATAGGCTCTCCATCATTAAATGAAGTGTTGATAAGCATCGGGATGCCGGTGCGTTTTCTAAAGCACTCAAGAAGACTCCAGAAAAAGGGTTGCGTATGCTGAACGATCGATTGGATCCGACAGCTGTTATCTGCATGTACAATGGCAGGCACGCGGCTGCGGACCGATTCAGACACTTCGAACACCGCTTCCATTGAAGGAACATAAAACGAGTTATGAAACCATTTTTGCTGATGTTCCCACAGAACCGAGGCCGCAAAAGGGCGGAAGGATTCTCGGTGTTTTACTCTTTCATTGAGCCTATCCTTCATGCTCGCTATTCGTGGATCCGCAAGAATGCTCCGACATCCGAGTGCGCGCGGCCCAAATTCCATTCGACCACGGCACAAGCCTACAATTCTTCCGCTGCAGAGTTGCTCGACGATCCATTGGATAAGATCGGTGTCCTGTTTGAAATGCTGCTGGGTAATGTGACTGGGCAGTGACTCAGGGGCAGTTAAACTCTGTTCGGTTTCAGCCGGGCCTAGAAGACCCCAGTGATTACCTTCCGGGCTTACCTGAACGCCAGACGCAGCGATGGCCGCTCCAACCGCTGTTCCCGCATCATGGCATGCCGGAGCCACAAAAATTTCTTTGAAACGTGTCTGTTGGGAGATCTTTCCAACCCAAACGCTATTGTGTGCACACCCTCCAGCCAGGCCAAGCGAACCGCCCCCCGCCTTGTCGAAAAGCTGATGGAGCAAGTGGTTGGCTATTTCTTCGAACCGGGTTTGGACGGATTTTGCCAAATCCGCATGGGCGGCGGTTAGATTTTCCGTAACTTTCCGGGGAGCGATTCCTATAACTTGTGTAAGGAGACTCGCGCTATAGAACGGCTGAATTTTTGGTTGAGCCTTTTCTATATAAAAAGTCATGGGGTTTTTGAGTATAGGAAACGCTTCCAAATTGAGCTGGAAACCAAAATCATCTGTCTCTCTAATCAGCTCGCGCATGGCATTCAGATAGCGCGGCTGACCATATCCGGAAAGGCCCATTACTTTAAACTCGTCACCAAAGTGCGCAAATCCCAAATATTGGGTCATCGCCGTATAGAAGTACCCAACCGAATGTGGAAAATAGACTCTATCCAAAACGTTTAATTGGCTCTGAGTCGCTTGCCCAATGGCGGTAGAAACGAAGTCTCCCAGGCCATCAAAGGAAAGAAGCGCCATGTCGCGATTGTCGGCGAGGTAACGTGCACTCATGAGATGTGCAGCATGATGTTCAACCCGAAAAAGTTTGGCTCGCTTCAGACCGGCTTGCTTAAGATAATGGCCAATCGGTTTTTGAATATCTGCTTTCGCCAGCGGTCGTTTCATGCTCAAAAGGTTGGGATGGCTGGCTACCAGAGCGATTTTCCTGCCAAGTGCATTACTGGGCCGTCGGGCGATTGCAACGGCTTGAACTTCCCTGGGTGAAAGATTGGCATGGCGCAGACAATATTCAACGGAATATTTGGGAAACAATGCGTAGTGCTTGACGCGGGTAAACCTTTCCTCTTCAACGGCAGCAATGAGGCACCCGTCAACGACTAACGCGGCGGATGAATCGCCATGCGACGAGCTGATACCCAGAACGATAGTAGGTTTGGAAGCCATTTTTTAGAAAAACGTACCTTTATTATCTCTTGAAATGCTCCGATAGGAAACTTAGAAGAATCAATTCTACACTAAATTACTCTCCTCATGCCAATACCCTACATCAGTCTCTACATATTAATTGGCGCGGCCATCGCCTTTCCGTTGATTCTGCTCAATATCAAGTTTGCTCCGATACTGGGAACAATGGATTGGCCCAAGGCGCGAGGGTTGTCGGATAATCAAATACCGATTGTTGGCTACAGCCTTGTTTTCATATCCGTGGTCCTGCTTGCAGTTCTGACCCACATTTACAACACAAGCCCATGGATTTTGACGACAGCCTTAGTCATGGCCGTGATGGGTTACCTTGACGATCGGAAGCCTCTCCCGGCAACCGACAAGATGTTCTTGCAGATAGTGTGTGTGGTGGCCGTTGTAATTTTTGATCCGCAGATTCACGCAACCATCATGGTCAAGTATGGGTTTTGGGGCTCGTTCCTTGCCATCTTCTTTATTCTGGGCCTTGTGAATGCGTTGAATTTTATCGACGGAATAGATGGCCTGGCTGGAATCGTTATTTTTACCGGTAGTTTGGGTTTTCTTTTTCTCGCAAATACAAAAACGGCTCACCTGCCTTACTTGCTCTTTGCCAACGTGCTCACGGGAATGATGATCCCGTTCTTCTACATTAATGTAATAAAGCGTCAGGGATTCTTGGGCAATGTCGGAAGTTATTTCTTCAGCTACCTGCTTGCCATTATGCATCTGTCGATCCCACTCGCGGCTGAGGATCCGGTTTCTCGGTTATCCATAAACGGTTTATGTTTTATTGTGCCTATTGCCGACGGATTTATTGTTGTCTTCAGCCGGTTGGCCACCTTGCGCTCGCCGTTTGTTGCTGATAAAGGCCATTTGCACCACCGCTTGATTCAGACTAATACGGCTCTTCGGTGGGTGCTGGCATGCTTTGCCATCATTGCTATGGCGGGAATGTCGGTCGGAGTCTGGCTGAATTCAACCTTTGATATCAGGCATAGCCTGCTGCCCGCTCTAATCTGCATTAACCAAATTGCCGTGGGCGGAATGCTCATTGTGCTCATTGAAAAAGCTTCAAAACGTCGTATTCAATCCTACTTCAAAAGACTCGACAGTGGTGAGCCTGTTTATTTCCTCAAGTACCATCTCCAAAAGAAAAATGGTGAACGTATTTCCGCGTGCTTGCTTCGCAGATTGGAAGCCAAAGTCAGTGCGGAAATCCGCATCACTGATTTATGCTTCGCGGAGAAGCCTGATACCCTATTCGTTACTCTTAAAACCTTACCTGAACCCTTGAAGGGAATCGCCGCGAGGCTCGAACCCATTTTCCAGACTGAAAATGTGGAATCGACTCTCCTTACCGATCATGGCGAATACGTGAAGGTTTCCTACCCGGCCAAAGTCACTATCCTAAAGCGGGCCTAGGTAACCGCGCAAAAAAATAGGCACTGTGCATTTTTTGGTTTATGCTGCCCCGATATGCTGAGAGAAGCTGCTTCTTCTTCCTTTCAAGCGTTAGCACGGCTGATTGCTGAATTTAAGCCTTATAAAGGCCGTGTGTTGGCCGTGCTTCTTTTAGGAATCGTGATATCTGCAATACAACCGGCCAGTGTGAAGGTGTCCCAGCAAGTGATCGATAGCTTGCAAAAGGGCTCGCACCCCTTCTTATTTCGCTGGATTGCCGCTCTGTTAATTCCACTGTTCATCCTCAATGGACTTGCCAAGTATCTTCACAATACACTCCGACGTTCCACTACTGAAAATGTCATTCTGAGGCTTCGATCCGCCCTATTTGGAAAATATCTCACGTTGCCCGTATCGGCGTTGGATGCAAAAAGGTCCGGGGAATTATTGTCCAATATCCAAAATGACCTTTTTCAGATCAGTACCGGGGTGGACACTCTAACCAGTTTACTTAAAGAACCGTTCACGTTCCTCGGATTGATAGCGGTAGCCTTCTACTTCGATTGGCAACTGGCACTATGCACGCTCGTAGCGGCTCCCATTATCATTCAGCTTTTTTCCAGAACCGGATGGGCCGTCAAACGGTACTCAAAGAGGAATCTGGAGGAATTCGCCAGCCTTCTGTCCATGACCCAGGAAATCGTATCGGGGTCGCGTATTGTAAAGGTCTTTGGGCTGGAGACGGTGCTTTCCAAAAAATTTAACGATCTGAATCAGCACTATCTGAAGACAAAATTGAAATCGATCCGAGTGGAGGAGATTCCAACCCCGCTGGTCGAGCTCATAGGTGCCGCTTTAATGGTCGGGGTAATTTCCTACGGCGGATATCGAATTTCGCAGGGCTGGCTCACCGCGGGTGAGCTTGTGGCTTTTGTTATCACAGTAGGCCTATGCCAGATGCCCATCAAGGAGTTGAATAATGCCTGGTTGAAGCTGAAAGCGGCCGAGGCTGCTGCCGAGCGGGTCTACCAGATCTTGGACACACCCATTCCCACTCGCTGGAGACACGGCATGTGCCGAGTGGATGGGTTTAACCAATCTATCCGCTTTGAGAACGTGGGACTTGCCTATGGAGACAAGCGCGCTTTGAAAGGTATTCACTTTGAAGTCAAACGGGGGGAATGTGTCGCTTTTGTCGGCGAAAGCGGGAGCGGTAAATCAAGTATCGTTAATCTGTTACCTCGGCTTTTTGATGTCAGTGAAGGCAGAATCGTTCTGGACGGCACGGACATCAGAGATATTTTTCTCGATGATTTAAGGCGGCTGATATCGTTTGTTACACAGGACACTTTTCTTTTTAATGACACTATTTTTGAAAATATTCGCTATGGCAATTCGATGGCCGATCGAAAACAAGTCGAGCACGCAGCCCGCCTGGCTCACTGTACGGACTTCATTGGGCGCCAACCCTACGGCTTTGAGACGGTTATCGGTGATAGAGGAGTCTGCCTGAGCGGAGGCGAACGGCAACGCTTGGCTATCGCAAGAGCCATCTTGAAGGCTTCACCGATTCTTGTATTAGACGAAGCCACCTCTAATCTGGATAGCCAATCCGAGGAACTCGTACAAGGTGCATTGGAAACGCTGATGGTGGACAAAACCACTTTCTTGGTTGCCCATCGCTTCACAACCGTTAAACGTGCTTCCCGGATATACGTGGTTGATGGCGGCTCAATCGTTGAGGATGGCAGTCATGAGGAACTGGTACGCAACCAGGGCTTATATAAAGACCTGTTCCAAAGACAGATTCATATCATTTCTTAGATTGTTCTTCGTTGTGTGAAGGAGCATCAAACTCAACGGGTTCCAATTCATCGCCAGCAGTCAGCTTTAAGACCTTGCCGAAATTCGAGAAATCGCCTGCTCGAACACCATACATTTTTTTAACGAGCATTTCATGGGCTTCATTCTCCAAATCCTGAACGACCGATTGCCTGCAATGAAAAGGCACATGCGCTTGTGTTGAGTCGATATAGGCCAAATACTCTTCGGCAACATCCTTAGTAAATGTGGTGGTATCTTCGTATGAACGATTGAGTAGAAAGTACTCAAAAAGCTGAAACAGGGGATCTCGATTCTTTTTTATTTTTCCACGCATCGGATTATTTTTGTCCGATTCCGTGGACTGTTTTATGACAGTAATGAACCCTTGTTTTTCTACTTATTTGAACGGAAAGGCGGGCCGTATTCTTTAGGATCACTTCGTGGAATGTGTTTCACAATTGGTCACAGTAACAAATTGAAATAATTATTGAATTTTCAACTAAGCGGCAGGGTTAGTCGCTCGCTGAACGATGTGTGCTCAAAGGCTAAAAGATAAGCTACTAATATCATTTATTAATATCCATTATTGTTTTTGTTTGTTTGGCAGTGGGATTGCATTGTTTAAATCATAGCTGAACATTGAGCCTAGAAAACTTGTTTCAGCGTGTAAACGCCATGAGCAACATCGTAAGAAAAACAGCACGGCACTCCTTCTCAACGTTACTGATTGTGACTAGTGCGCTTCTCAGTTTCTCTAACCTCCATTGCCAAAAGAAATGTTTTCAGCCTCCCGAACAGCCCTACTCAACCTTCTCAGACGTTGAATGGCGCCTGAAAGAGACGACAAACCCGCAGGTCGCGCAGCGTTTATCCAAACTTACCTACCTTGTCTTCATTTTCAGACGCAATCTCATCCTGGATGTCTACCGAGTGGAGAATAATAACCGTTTGAATAGTTCGATTCTCAGGGGACGGTATTCCGTCGATACCGAAGCAAGAGTTATCACAGCCGATGTGGGTACTCCCCCCAACCCCGATCCCAATAAGTCGTCAGAGGAAAACAGCAATTTGCTTCCCAAAGAGTTGCACAGAATGAATTACAGCTACGATCTCGGTGGTGAGTTTTCGCTCACTGACGGCTCGGGCTATACTTATGATTTTGTCGGCGAATCTCGCGCCATCTATCCGGACAACGACTGCGAAATGTAATTGCTCCCACCCCCATTTTGAGCTATGAAAGCGCTGATGCCGATGGGTGTCCGTCAGAAAGGAGAGCCGATGGCAAAAATGAATTTACGGGAGGAATTGAGGCGTTTTGCTGAGTCACAGGTTGTTAAGAACATCTCCAAGCAGCTTAATACGTATGAAAAACGGGTTAGGCAGCTTGTTAAGGATGTAGACCTTAAAAGCAGAGACGCCAGAAACAAAGGCCGCAAACAGTTGGATAAATTTGCCAACCAGCTTCAAAAAACCCGAAGAGAAGTTGAAAAGAAAGTGCGCGCTGTGGTGAATGAGGAAGGTCACCGTTTGAATCAAAAAGTTGGGGAGCTTGTTGATTATCTCAAGAGTGCCGCTAAGAGCGAAAAAGTGGCAGCAAAAGCAAAGGGACTGAAAAAACGGGTAACGAAGACTGTTAAGGCCCGTGCTCCAAAAGCTGCACCCCAAGCAACGACGACTGTTGCCGGCCAAGCAGACACAGGCAGCGCTACCAGTGAGCAAACGCCAAGTGAGCAAGCGCCACAAGAATCAACTCCCGATCTGGATTCGTAGAGTCAGGAGGTCTGTTTTGGTGCGCCAGGTATTGTGATGCGTGTATTCCACGACTGGGCTGAAATCTGCGGAAAGGTCGAAGCCTCTGCAGTAGCTATCGGGAATTTCGATGGTGTTCATCTTGGTCATCAGTTACTCATTAACCAAGCTATCACCCATGCTCGGCAATCAGGCCACCGGGCTTGCGTCTTAACCTTTTATCCCCATCCCGTTGAGGTACTCAATCCCACTAAGCCTTTGCAACGGCTAACGACCGCTTCCGAGAAGCTCGGCCTTTTTGAAGCACTCGGTGTGGATGATGTGTTGGTCGTGAAATTTGACGAGAAACTGGCAAACCTGTCACCCGCCGAGTTCTTTGACCAGTTCTTGGTGAAAGGACTGCGAGCAAAAAGTATCCACGTTGGCTTCAACTTTACGTTCGGACGAAAAAGGGAAGGCACTCCGGCAGTGCTTAAAAGCTTATGCGATGCCAACCAGATGGCAGTACATATTATGCAGACCTTTAAGATAGAAGGCTCTCAGGTAAGCAGTACTTTGATAAGAACATGGCTTCGCGAAGGCGATGTGCTTTCGGCTTCCAAGTTTCTGGGACGTGCCTATTCGATTGCTGGACAGGTCGTACGGGGTGAGGGCCGAGGAAAAACACTTGGCTTTCCGACTGCTAACTTACGTTTTCCTTTCGACAAACTTGTCCCTAAGCCGGGCGTTTATTCCACTCGCACCCTCTGGCAAAAGCAGAATTTCCAATCTGTAACCAACGTGGGTTTTCGGCCTACTTTTCAGTCGGAAAAGCAAACTCTTCACATTGAAACCTATTTGATTGATCTCGATGAGCCTCTTTACGACGAACTTCTGGAGATCCAATTCATAGCGAGAATTAGGGATGAAAAGAAATTTGATTCTGTGGATGAGCTGAAGGCTCAAATTGCGCTTGATATTAAGACGGCAAAATCACCTGACTCAACACACCCGCCAGTCCAGAAAACTCAAGTTTCTAAAGACAGCGAGCAGGCAAGGGGGGTATTAAAATAAGCTACTTAAATTTTGTCGGGTTTCTCTTCGGGAAACGCTACAAAATTCACTCATGAATCTGTTTCGGGCGCTGCGCCAGAATATTGTTCTCTATCTTTCATATAAAGTCCAAATCTAAGAGGAGCTATTTTATCCGATGGAAGATCCGTTTTTTCCAGGTACTTGATCCAAGATTTCAGCTCAAAGTATCGGCCAGCCACTAAGAGAATCTCTCCCAATCTTAAGCTCAGCTCCTCATCTTCCGGATTATCCTCTAACGCGTTCTTAAGCCGTTCTACAGCAAGTGGCGCCAAGTTTCTTGATAGAAAAAAGTTTGCGCTCTGAATTGTTTTAAAGGTTGGTATCCATTTCTCCGGCAGGAGGCCGAGCTCTGCATTCTCTTCTTGGCTGAGTACCCAGTGTGGGGAAGCTCGGTAGGCTTTTCGGAGATTCAAGCCAATATCAGTATCAAATGGGATATTTCTCGATTTGTAATACGCTTGGACTTTTTCAATGTTCTGTTTGTTACGCTGGCTCTTCCGTATAGCTATAGTAGCAACATTGTTGTCATAGACGAGGAGCCAATTCTCCTCAAGCTTTGGACGTGGCGCTGTCATGCTGTCGTATATGATGATATCTATATCCGACAGCACGTTAAGCATTTTCCCCAAATCGAGGACTCCCGCCTGATCGGATTTGCCGATGAAAAGTTCAGCTATGTTCCGGTAGAGCCAAACGCGTGAATCAAGTTCAACTCTAATGCCAGGGAGTGAGTGAGCAAGAAAACCGGCCCAGGCAATTTTATTAAATACGCTTCCTTGCAGATCGCTGTTCTTTAAAAATTCAACGGCCTTGCGAGGTACAGGGGCAGGCAAACGGCTCCTCATTCCATTTCCATGCCAAAGAAGGGCGCAGCTTCCGAGAATAATTGCCGCCCTTCCTAAGGCAGGGCGCATAGGTGATTTCTTAAAAGCTGTGACCAATTGGGGCCACATACTGGTACAGACCAGGGTACAGGGGATAAATAAATAACCTTTCCAGCTTACAGCAACGAGGGCTGGTATCGTTGTTATTAGCGAACAAACAAGCGTGTAAGATTCTCGTCGGGAGAGACTTCGTTTTAGAATAGGCCTGATCGATAGAAGAACGTTAAAGAGCACGATCAAAATCGTCACTGCCGATGCCGTAAGCTCAATGGAAAGGCCTTTGCCTTGCGGTACTATCGGAAACCAGCTTTTCCACCCTTCCCATTGGCTTTGAATCCCATACGACCAAGTCTGAATAGTGTATACATAAATTTTGTAACCGTAAGGGTTCAGGCAACCGGCGCCTGCAGCGGCAGCTGGAAAGATCCAAGCTCGGTTGATTGAACGGCCAAAACATAAAGAATGAATAGTGCAAATACAGATAATATAAATGGGTGCCTCGGCCAAATTGGACCATAGGCAGGCTGCCAATAAAATCCAAGCATAGTGTTTCTTGCTGTTAAACGAATGATCTGCCCATTCTAATGTAATAAGCCCCGCCACCAGCTGAGTGAAAAGTCCGGGCCCCAAGGTCAGGGTTTCTCGTAAGCAGAGGTAGGCAAGGGTTAGAACCACCAGAGAGTAACTCCAATTGGATGTCCGCCTCATTGTATGGCGCCAGATAAGTGCCACGAGCCCCATGGTTATAGCCAATGCGACTAGGCGAAGCGCTTCTGATGACAGCTTGTAAATAAGAAATAACGTCACACTACTTATCCAGCCATACCAATCGGCCGTGATAGTGCGAAAAGATCCGGTCACGAGTTTCTCGCCTAAAGTGATAGAAAGCAAAAAATCCTGGCTCAGGGGACTGGAAAATAAAAATGCTATTGCACAAGCGATAACCGGAAAACTCCACAGCCAAGTGAGGAAATTTTTCATCCGTTCTCCGATGGGATTTGTAATGGATAGGGAATATTTCGTGAACCATAAAAAGCGCGTTGATGTTCTTGCCATCCAGCTTGAGTAGCTTGTGTTGGCCATCTGCCAGCATCCAATTTTTCCTGAAATTCTAAAAACCATCGCGGAGAATGTTTAGAAGCTAACTCGCTGCTAAAACCGTGATAAAGGTCAAATGGAACATTTACGCTCTTATAATAGCTAACAACTCTCTTTAAATTTTCAATATTTCTATCGTTTTTTTCCATTAAAATTACAGCACTATTGTTTTCAAATATAACCAGGAAACGTTTGTCGAAATTTCTCTTTTCAACTGTAGACGGGAACATAACCCATTGGGTTGCAGGCAGCGACTCTTCGAATTCGGCAAAAAGAGCAAGGCTGTAAAGACTTAAATGTTTTGTAAATCGCCGATACATCTCCTTATGTACCCAGGTCCGCATGTCAAACCCTACCTTAACGGAGGGATAAAGTTCGTACAGAAGCCCGCTGCCCCAATTAGGGAAATTAAGCACGTTACCTTCAAGATGGGAGTGGCGGATAAATTTTATCGCTTGAGTAGCGGCTGGTTTAATTTGCTGTCCTTCATAAGGTCGTTCCAATAAGAAAAGTAAAACTCCGATACCAGGGAATATAAGATTTATTTTTTTCCGATTAAAGAAAAACCAATGCGCCGAATATAGAACTTTCCTGTAAATGCTTACGAGCACGAGTGCCAGTGGAAAAAAGAGGTAAATGCAATGGCGTTGCGACATAAGTGGCAGTGTAATAAACAGAGCGCTCAAAGAAACTGGATAGAGCTTTTTGAAAAAAGCCCGCTTTGAGGATGAAAAAAAAGAAAAGAGGACCCAAAAAGTGCATGCTAACAAGATTAAGCTTGCCAGGCTGAGATTAACATTAAAATAACTGGGCGGTGGAAAGGCAATGGAGACACCGATCGGTTTAAAACCTTGCCATTCTCCAATGCTGGAGGTCTTTCCCAGTTGGCTCAGTCGCCACGCATAAGATAGAAGCCCAATGCCTTGGGGATTTAAGAAGATCGCTGTTCCAACTATAAAAGGACTAAAAATGGCCCATTTTCTTGATGCAAATAAGTACTTATTGAAGGCGGCCTTCAGTAAATT
>JACQOU010000282.1 GCA_016207775.1 Deltaproteobacteria bacterium | reverse complement strand
GATGGACAGACCGCTGGTGTTCCAGTTGTTCCGCCAGGGGCATTGCTGGGTAGCTAAGTCTGGAACGGATAACCGCTGAAAGAATCTAAGTGGGAAGCCGACCCCAAGATAAGATATCCCTGAGACTTCGGTCTCCTAAAGGCCACTCGAAGACTACGAGATTGATAGGTAGGGTGTGTAAGCATAGTAATGTGTTTAGCTAACCTATACTAATTGGCCGTGCGGCTTAGCTTTATTATTCAAAGAGAATCGAATTCACCCTATGCATTGTCTTAGTAAGCAACCCTTAGTGCGCATGAGAGAGAGGGTTTCTTGCTATGATTTTGTCAGTTTGGGGTGTCATCAGAGAGCGGGATACACCTGTTCCCATTCCGAACACAGAAGTTAAGCCGCTCATCGGCGATGATACTGCGGGGGTCACTCCGTGGGAAAGTAGCACGATGCCCCAATTTTTTAAGGGCCCAGGTGAATTCGGTTTCATCTGGGCCTTCTTGTTGCATTTATGGCTAACTCACAAAACACTAACGCTCAGCCTTTGACGTCGACCGAGCAGGTTGAAGGTAAACGAGAATTTCTCAAAGCATTGGTTTTTTGTGTTGTGGCAGTTATTGTTGTCCGCTCTTTCCTATTCGAGCCATTCAAAATCCCTTCGAGTAGCATGGTTCCAACATTAAAAATAGGGGACCACATATTTGTGTCAAAGTTTAGTTATGGTCTGTTCATTCCTTTCACAAAGTTTGAGATTGCTGCTTGGAAGTTTCCAAAAAGAGGGGATGTTATTGTTTTCTTGTTTCCACGAGATGAATCACTGCACTATGTGAAGCGAGTGATTGGAATACCGGGGGATCGTATTGAATTCAAGGGTCGAGATTTGTACATTAACGACCAAGTTGTTCCGAGGGAGCCAGTAAGTGATCCCATTGAAGTGGAACAGGTTACGGGAACCCGATCTTTAAAAGGCGCTCTTTATAAAGAAATATTGGGCGATTCAGTTCATTATATTGTCCATTCGAAGGGCAGTGTTGCCGATTACACGCAAGCGAATATGGTCGAAACTGTGCCCGCCAATAAATTTTTTGTGGTGGGCGATAATAGGGATGATTCCTACGATAGTCGTTCGTGGGGCTTTGTTCCGAGGGAAAATATTCGAGGACGTGCGCAAGTTGTTTGGCTTTCCCTGAACCAGGAAGAGAGTTGGGGAAAGCTAAATAAGGTCCGTTGGGATCGTTGTGGAACGTTGATTTATTAGTTCTCGTGACTTAGTAAAGCTGCCCCCAGGGCACCGCTCTGATGGCCAAATGTCGATGTGACCACTCGAACATTCTTTCCAATTGACGGGAAAGCATGTTGCTTAATCCACCCCTGTAATTCTGCAAGATACGTAGGCACTCCAAGGCTTACAGCGCCTCCTAAGACAATCACGTCAGGGTCAAAAACATTGGCGAGGCTTGTCAGTCCGACTTTTAGTTCCTCAATAAAACACTGAACGATTTCTTTAAAGGGTTCTTCATTAGCTCTTTGTATAATCTCTTTGGCAGAATAGCCGCTAGCTTTCTCCACGAGAGCACTCGCTGAGCAGTACCGCTCGAAGCAGCCTCGGTTGCCGCATGGACAGGACTTCCCGTCTGCATGTATAGACATATGTCCCAGTTCTCCGGCCGCTCCAGTCGAACCGCGAAAAATGCGATTATCTAGGACAAGGCCACCCCCTATCCCTGTTCCCAGCGTCAGAAGAACTACATTAGCATGGCCTCTTGCTGCTCCCAGCTTCCACTCCGCCAGCACTGCGCAGTTAGCATCGTTGTCCAGTTCAACTGGCAATTGCAAGTCATCTTCAATCCATTTTCTTAGTGGGACATCGGTCCAGTTGGCAAAGTTTGGTGAATTTCTAACAATGCCGTTGTTGTGATCGACTGAACCCGCACACCCAATACCAACATGTTTAAAAGGTATCCCCTCGAGTAATTGAGTACACGTTCGGATTGCTGCCCGGACTGCATCGGGGCCTTTTTTTGCCTCGGATGGAACCTGAAATTGTTTGTAAATTTTTTCTGGCCATTCAAGGACAACGGCCTTGATGTTCGTTCCTCCAATATCAAGGCCAACAGATAGGTGATTCTCGGACTTCATAAAGGAAATGCATATTACTGTAAGTCAGCCAATAAAGGGAAGAGAGAAAAGCTTAGCAGGCGTCCCTTATTGTAAAGTTGAGACCAATCCCCGATATGTCCACGGAGTCTCCATTTATTAGTTCTATCGGGCCCAGCACGCGCCGATGGTTGAGCCTGGTTGTTTCTGAATCTTTTTCCACAGCCTCAAGCCAAAGCGCTGTTTTCCTCCTGAAGATTCGGGCATGTTGAGGACGGATAGTATTTTTTTTGCTGTTGTTTTCCAAACGGATGTGACAGTTGGGTGCACTTCCTATGATGGTTTCGTCAGAATACAGAAAAAATTCCTTTTCCTTTTTTCCGTCTTTCCACTGGATGCGACCCACCCTGTAAGGAACTCTGCATTTTTTACAGTAGCCAGCTTGCGAAGAAGGATCTGCGTGCCCGCAATATTCACAAAAGGTGCAGCTCGGTGGATAGAGCGTTTTTGGTAAGATCGCAATTTCTACTAGGGAAATGGCATTCCTGTTACGAAATGGCCAGATGCCTTTTCGGGTGAGCTTTTGCAGGTCTGCGCTTAAATGTTTTGCGCGTTGGTAACGTGAAGCAGGGTCTTTTGAAAGGCATTTCTTAATTATTTCGCATAGCCGCTTGTTTCGATTTGTGGCCAGCAGGTTTGAAGTATCTCCTGTAGTGGGCACTTGGCCTGTAGCGATTTCGTACAGAATGGCTCCCAAACTGTAAATATCGCCTGCGGGCAAAAAG
>JACQOU010000281.1 GCA_016207775.1 Deltaproteobacteria bacterium | reverse complement strand
CTTACCTGTTTAGCTATCTCGACTTTCTCTGAAAAAGGCCTTCTTCGCAGAACTGAGCCTATCACTTTCAAATTCTGATCAATGAGACGCCCCAGATTAAGTTTTCCCCAGTGTCCCGAAGAACAATCGATCAAAACAAGGCGCCCTTTTCGTCGTAGCAAGGCGATGTGTTTATCAAAATACCTTTCACCAATCCAATCAAAAATAATATCCACACCGTTTCCGCGAGTAAGCTTTTGAACCTCTTCGGAGAATTGAGTTTCAGAATAATTGATAGCGTAATCAGCTCCTAATTGAAGACACGCAGAACATTTTTCTGGAGTCCTCGCTGTTGCAATAACAGTTGCACCAAAAATCTTTGCAAGCTGAATCGTCGTTGAACCTATGCCACTCGTCCCACCGTGAACGAGAAGCGTTTCACCTTTCTTAAGTTCGGCCATTTCGAAAACATTCGACCAAATCGTGAAATAGGCTTCAGGGACGGCTGCTGCTTCAGAAAACGTTAGTGACGGTGGAATAGAAATTACCGTTTCTTGTGGAGCAACACAATACTCGGCATAGCCACCCCCACTCACCAGGGCCATGACTTTGTCACCCACCTGAAGAGAAGTCACATCTGATCCCAGTTTTGCAACAGTGCCGGCAACTTCAACACCTAGGATTGAAGATGCCCCTTTTGGTGGAGGATAATTACCTTGTCTCTGGTATAGGTCGGCATGATTCACGCCCGCAGCTTCGACTCGTATTAAAACTTCCCCGTTCCCCGGGCTGGGCACTGAAATCAAGGCTATCTTAAGGGCATTATTTTGAGTCGAATCTACAAGAATGACCTTACATTTATCGATCAAGTCAAACTCCTCGATATTGCGAGGCGCGTTCAGCAATTCCCTCTTCCATAGCTGCCGTATACATGTCCCTCATGGGCCACTTTAGATGATCGGATGCACCCACTGTTGTGCGGCTACTCGTATACCTAACCTAAGGTATGTGACAAGCACAATCTCGTCGTTTATTTCCTATTTGTCCCGGTAACTTACCGAGTCCGTGAAGAATCTTGCACCCTTCGCTCTCGAAATCGTTAATTGCCCGTCTGCCAATCCTCAAATCTGGGTTTGTATTAAGGATGGTGCGCTGGAACCCTCGGTAACGCCAATAAGTTGGGTAAAGCATCGAAAGGAAAGTCACTCCATGGAACTGGTTTATCCTGTTCATTTAATAGCGTACAAGGATATTTGTGTTCCATAGCCTGGGAAGCTCGGGACAACATGCTCATGATAAGCTCAATTGAAAAATTGTCGAAATATTCTGAAGTGTAAGCATTGTAATTCCATGTTGTTGTACTACGTGCGTGAGCTTGCTCCGTGTTCAAGAATAGTGTGTCGGGAACTGAATACTGTTTGATCTGTTGGTAATACTTGGCGGTAGCAGGCATTCCTACCCATTCCGGTACATTCGAAGTATCTACGACACCTAACTCAAACCCTGTAGCGCTTATTGCTTGAAGAACATTTTCCATTTGATCATATTCTGTCAAGTCAGCTAGTGAGACCAAGATTCTGCCACTAGTAGCAAGATCTTTTAAGTGAGAATAGAGCTTTTCATCATAAAGGTAGTTAAAATTATAAAAACAATCTCTGACATTGACCGGACGTTTCTTAAGACACTGAAATCCGAAATCACTTTCCCGTACCACGTCTTTCCACCATTCCCAGTTTGAGCCGTCGCCCAAAAGCTGTTTAATCTCACCCTGAGATTGTGCCGCCCTAAGGGCCCATTCTTCTTTGGAATCATTGAGACGAAGATCAAAATAATCCTCAAGATCTGTGCTGACGCTAAGAAGCGCACGGTTGATCTTTACAAATCTAATAATGATTGGATCAATGTCGACTACGTAAAGCATATCCGCTCGAGTATAAGCGGCTCCCATAAAAGAGCGCTCTGAACCTACCGATAGATATACGCCAGAATTACTTCTATCATACAGGGCTTTCCCGATATTTGGATGTTGCTCATTTGGGTCTACGGAGGTTGAATGCGCAAAGTTAGTACACCATAAAACACAGACTAGAAAAACGAGAAGCGGACCATTTCTGTAAGTGAATTTCTGTCGAGTAGAACTCATGATCGTTTCCTTTCATACTTGCTTTCGCAGGCCGCCGCACAGTCATCCGCACGTTATTGAAATTATAATATCTTTATGTCCGCCCTTGTGGAAGAGGGAGCTGAAATTATCGACAATTCAATATGTCATACAGTAATATCTAGACTGCTATCCTATTCATCTAGTGGCATTCCTTTAAGGGGGGAACGATGAGGATCAATAGTTTGGTGTTTGCAGTAGTCGTTGCAGTAGGCTCGACTGTGGCTCTTGGGGATGAACCAAACGTATGCTCTCGAAGTGTCATGGTACAACGAATGTTGACTGCTGCCTTAAAAAAGCCATGCGCTCAAATCACCAATGAAGACTTGGCGTCATTGACTTCTTTAGTTATTCCAAATGCGGATGATCTCAAGAAGGGAGACCTTGATGGGTTAACATCGTTGAACTATCTGAGGTTTTTAGACCCTTATTTCAAGACATTTCCCAGAGGAATTTTTTCGGATTTACGATCGTTGAAAGAGTTAAAGGTTCATGGACGTTACACTAGGCTCCGCATCCAGTCTATACCAGATGATCTCTTTCAAGATACGAAGAATCTAGAATACGTCACTTTTCTCTCAACGCGACTGACCACTCTGCCCGGAAATATTTTTCGTGGGCTCAAAAATATTAGGTCGTTAGTATTTAATGACAATCAAATTAACGCCATCCCTACCCAGCTGCTTAGAGGTTTGGAAAAAATAGAGCTGGTTGATTTTGGATACAATGATGTAGGTAGAATTCCCGAAGATCTGTTTGAGGGGCTAACGTCATTAAGGAGGGTATGCTTCTCAGGCAACCATTTTAAGACTGTTCCCGCAGGCCTCTTTCGTGACACAAGAAAATTAGAAGATCTATCGTTTATTGAAACTGAATTAAAATCCCTGCCCAGCGAGGTTTTCCATGGCTTACAGGCTTTAAAAAAACTGGCGCTTTGCAGGAGCAAGTTGACTTCTCTTCCCGAAGATATTTTCCGTGGGTTGTCAGCTCTTCGTGCTTTGTATCTTGTTGGTAACGAGTTCGCCTCGCTGCCCGCTCAACTTTTCAAAGATCTTAAGTCTCTGGAACACCTTGATATGAGCTACAACAAGTTAGCCTCCCTGCCGCATGGACTATTTTCCAATCAGCAGGCGCTAACTAGACTATATATTGCCAATAACAGATTTTCTTTCCTGCCAGCAGATGCCTTCCTTGAATTGAAGGACTTGAAAGTTTTGGCACTGTACAAGAACCAAATTGTCTCACTATCCGACGATGTGTTCAGGGAAATGCGGGCTCTTACACATTTATATCTCCAGCATAATCAACTATCCGACATTTCTGAACAGGTCTTCTCTCAATCCCAGTTCTCTAAAAATGCTTACGTTTACTTACAAGGGAATCCGCTTTCTCAGAAAACACTATCGATGTTACAAATCCAACTGGGCGATCGATTACATTTCCTAGAAACGGATGAGGCAATGTAAAGGCGCTCTTAAATATCCACCACACTGCCTATTTCTATGCGAGATGTCTCAGGTCACGTTGGCACTGAGGGAGGGGTTGGCAATATTTTGTAATATGGCCATATGCAATTAATCTCTTCCCTTCCCGTTTGGGGTATTGCCCTGACTATCTTCTGCCTTCGCATCTGTGACGTGTCGCTCGACACGGTCCGGATCATCTCGGTTGTCCAAGGTCGCGCTAGACTCTCGGTTCTGTTGGGCTTCATTGAAACGCTGATCTGGATTACTGCCATTTCACAGGTCATTACGATGGTAGACAGGAGCCCCTTTCTTCTAGCTGCCTATGCGTCTGGCTGTGCTGCCGGCCAGGCGGTTGGAATGTTGATCGAAAAATGGCTTGCACTCGGCACTGTCATGGTGAGCATGATCTCATCCTTAGGCGGAGAGGAAATTGTTAACGCTCTAAATGCTAACGGCAAACAGGTTACCACCATCCAAGGACAAGGAAAATTTGGGCCAAAAACAATTATCTATGCTGTTTGTCGTGGCCGCAATCTCAATGCAGTGCTTGAGATCGCGCAGAAAATTGACCCGAATCTTTTTTATACGGTAGAAACTGTTCGGGAATGCTGCAAACACGCTATCAGACCGACCTATAATGAACAGCCTGACCCCTCTTGTGGTAAGTTTTTGACCGCAACATTACAGCTGCTCGAAAGGAAGACAAGACCATGAACAAAGCCCTACACGATCATTATCGGTTTATCGTTTTAAGGTTAAGCCGGATTAATGCGTGTTTCAAGGCTAGGAGCTATAACCGCTATATTCTCGTCGGGTGAAGTTTACATACATGGCCCCCATGGGGCACTTTAGGCGGGAGATCATTTCTTCTTAGGCTCGAGCTGCGTCCTATCGAGCTCAATTTCACGAACTATTCCTTCGCTCTTCATGATTTCTTTTACCTTTTCCGCGTGGCTGACCGAGCGATCCTCATCTTCTCGCCATTCTCCCGGCACCACGCCTTCCAGACGGAGTTGGAAGTCTTGCGGATTGGTGGAATTGAGCAAGGCCTCTTCTTTATTGATTAGACCTTTTTGGTACAGGATCATCAGACACTGGTCAAAACTGAGCATTCCTTGTGATTGGCCCTGTTCAATTACCCGGCGTAAGTCGTGAGTTCTGCCTGCTTCAGAGATCATTTCCTTGACCCGCGCGTTGCTTACCAATACTTCCACGGCAGCGACTCTTCCATGGGTATCTTTTCTTCTGACCAACCGCTGAGAAACAACCCCGACTAACACAGCGGCAAGCAAAAGTCTTATTTGCATCTGCATAGCGGGGGAAATACTAGCAAGTATCCGGTTGATGGTCTCAGTCGCATCTAAAGTGTGAAGGGTACTCAATACCAAGTGTCCAGTTTCAGCCGCGGTGAGCGCCATTGAAATGGTTTCCTCGTCGCGCATCTCTCCAACGAGGATCACGTCAGGATCCTGCCTAAGTGAGTACTTGAGGGCCTGAACAAAATTAGGAGTATCCAGACCAACCTCACGTTGGGTAACAATACTTTTGCGGTCTCTAAAACTAAACTCGATGGGGTCTTCTATTGTGATGATGTGGCACGAACGGTTACGAGCAATATGGTCTATCATCGCGGCGAGTGTGGTCGATTTACCGCTTCCTGTCGCTCCCGTAACTAGAATGAGTCCTCGTGGAGAGCTCGCCAATTGCTCAATGGAAGACGGCAACCCCAACTGAGCTATTGTTTTAATCGCTTCAGGAATAAACCGACAGACTAGTCTCGGATTGGATCGTTGCTGGCACAAGTTGATTCGATAACGCCCACAACCCGGTATCTCATAGCCCAGATCGACTTCGAGCCCATTTTCATATTTCTCCGATTGCCGCTCATTCATGAGGGCATAGCCAATGTCACTCAGTTCCTGCTGGTTCAGGCGGCCGAAAGGGGTGCCACCCTCCTCACTCAGATAATAAAGCTGACCATTCACCCGCACTATCGGTGGAACGCCAACCTTTAAATGAATATCCGAAGCTTTTTTTTCAGTCGCTCTTTTTAGGATTTGCTCGAACTGGAGCTTGGCGTGCTGTTTTATCTCGGCATTGTTCTTTGCCAGCCCCATGTGCCCCGTCCCCGTCCGTTAAAGAGTGTTCGTTAATCCGAGCGATCGAGGGATATAGGCCATCCTTGGCTAATTTCACTTCAATCGCTCTGCGGATCTTTTCGGTAATTTCAGGATGTTCCTTTAGGAAAACCCTTGTATTGTCGCGGCCTTGTCCAAGCCTTTCTCCTTCAAAGGAAAACCAAGCACCACTCTTCTCAATGATTTGGTATTGTTGACCCAAATCAATGAGGTCCCCTTCTTTTGAAATGCCTTCCCCAAATAAAATATCAAACTCCACCTGTTTAAAGGGGGGAGCCATTTTATTTTTAACCACTTTTATTCGAGTGCGGCTTCCAACGACATCCTCACCGTTTTTCAGTGCGGAGACCCGGCGGATATCTAGACGCGCAGAGGCATAAAACTTCAGTGCATTTCCTCCGGTAGTCGTTTCAGGATTTCCAAACATGATTCCCAATTTCATACGAAGTTGATTGATGAAAATAACGCATGTTTTAGATTTACTGATACAACCAGTAAGCTTTCTTAGGGCTTGGGACATCAACCTGGCCTGAAGCCCCATATGCGCATCTCCCATCTCGCCTTCCAGCTCCGCTCGAGGAACTAAAGCAGCAACCGAATCCACAACGACCACATCGATTCCCCCGCTACGAACCAAAATCTCAGCGATTTCTAACGCCTGCTCTCCTGTATCGGGCTGAGAAATCAGTAACTCTTCGACATTTACTCCGAGCTTGGTTGCGTAAGTAACATCCAAGGCATGTTCCGCATCAATGAATGCAGCTACTCCCCCTTCTTTCTGTGCCTGAGCAATGCAATAAAGGGCGATAGTTGTCTTTCCTGATGATTCAGGACCATATATTTCGGTAACTCTTCCTCGAGGCAGTCCACCAATTCCCATAGCTAAATCCAGAGACAGGCAACCCGTAGAAATCACGCCCATCTCCTGGGCAAGCTTTCTGCCTTCCCCCAATTTCATGATAGACCCCTTACCAAATTGTTTTTCAATGGTAAGAAGAGCCATATTGAGAGCTTTCTCTCTATTTTCTCTGTTCTCTCTGCCAGCCAAACCCTCTATTTTATCCATGATTACTCCTTTTTTCCTAAAACCATTAAAACTTAGCGGCTGCTATAAGTCGTAAAACAATATTGCCAAATATTCCCGCTACAACGTCATCCAGCATCGTTCCCCACCCATTTCTTAGCTGCCGATCAAAATAATGAGCGGGCGGCAGCTTGACTACATCAAACACACGAAAAATAAGTAAACCACATACGAGCCAATATAGAGAAACCGGCATTCCCATCAGGGTCACCATCACTCCCACGATTTCGTCAATGACGATAGGAGGGGCATCGTTTTTCTTGAGGACATGTATTGTCGTATTTGCCGCTAAGCCTCCAACAAAAAACAAAACTATCGTAACAAGAGCAAACAACGCAACCGGCATCCCACCCATTAACCAAACGATATACACTCCCACGATCGAACCAACTGTACCTGGAGCAAGAGGAAAAAACCCGCTAAAAGCCCCCGTCGCCAGAAAAACTGCTGAAATCCGCCCCAGCCTATTAACCCAATGTTTTTTCACGCTCGCATTCATATCCCTACAATTCTTATGCCAGAGATAAACCTCCTAAAGAGAGCTGCTCTGGGGCAATAAGAGACCACAATCCGGTATATATAGAACGGAAATACTACGGGGCTTACCCAAAAGTAAATGTGCTGCCGGTTGATTAGCCTAGTACACCATCATGAGTGTACTAGTACCCGCCCTGCAATACTCGCCTAAATGTGTCTACATAACGGGAATAAAACTTAAGAAGCTCTTGCTTGACCAAGCTAGCTGTCGGAATAGCTTCTTTTGCTTTGAAATGAATATCCTCCTCTACCAACATTCCTGTTTCATAAGGTATCAGTCGGGTCTTTTGCATCCCAAAATCCATCTCGTCTTTGTAGTTGGACAACTCAGATTGAATGCGTGCTTCAGAAAGTTGGTCCGGTGCACGGAAAACGGTTTGATGCAATTCTGGATACATAGGAATGGTGTAGGGACCATATTGCAGATCAAGGTGTAACCAAAAATCGAATTCCGTACGCGTGTCGTTTACTTTTAATGTCTTTCCTTCTTTCACTTCAGGAAACAACGTTGCATAACGTGGGTGGTCAGTAGCCAACCCGATGTAGGCATCAGAGCTCACTTTATTGAAATAAGCTCTTATGACATGACGAAACTCATTTTTTGTCCCAACTAATTCTTTTGTCACAATCTGGCCAGCCATGACCTTGCCGAGAGTCTCCTCATCAAAACCTATGGGTGGATCCCCAGCAGATGCAATAACCGCAAAAAACAAAATGCAAAATATTACCCCCCTACCCATTAAAGCCTCCTTTTCATAAAAAATATGAATAGGACCATTCCTTTCTTTTCAAAAGAGGCCTCCGCCCCGTGAGCTTTGCTCACGGGTCCCCTCCTGAAAAGGAAGGATGGTCCTATTCAGAATGTACGCGCAGAGATTTGAACAGCAAACTAAAATCTCTTCGCGCGATTATTTTGGAACGGCTGTCCAAGCTTTCTTTCCACTTGGGGTGTATCTTCTATTGTTTGATGCGACTTTCAACTCTGACCTTCATTGGCATTGCAGCAATTGCACTAGGATGTTCACATAAATCAGCAACTCTCAACAGTGAAATATCGGCTCAGTCCGTTCTGGATAAAGAGGAGATTGAGACAAAGGGCCAGGCCTTGCTCGATCGAGCGATTACTCATTATGTTAGGGGCGATTTTCCCAGAGCCATACAAGAAATTGAGACCTCGTATTTGCTCGATCCGTTATCCGAAGATAGCTGGGCACGGTACATGTTATTTTACTGTTTGATGGCCACTGGGGAATACCGAAAAGCATTGCAACTTGCGCAAAAGCTGGTCAAAGAGCAGCCGTACCGCTCCTTGACCTATCATCAGGTCGGCCTTGCACAGATGTGGTCTGGAGAAAGTACACAAGCCATTCAAAGTTTCCTAAAAGCATTGGAATTTGACGATCACACCCCGAGGGTTCACTTCGACACTGGAGTTGCTTACAGCCTGACTGGGCAGGCCTCTTTAGCAACCAAGGCATTTGGAGAGGCTGAAAAAGAATATACGCAAGTTCTTCAAATAAACCCCAAAGATTTTACGGCCAACTTTGAACTCGGCTCAATGTATCTTTTTAACAACCGGTCGATAGAAAAAGTGCCAAAGCATCTTGCAGCAATCAAAGAAAGTTTCGGGCAAGTCGCTGAAGAAGACATCTTGCTGGGGAAAAAGCTTTACACTGATTTTTATGTGCTAATGTTGGAAGGCATTCTTCATTACAGAAACAAGAAAGCCGAGCAATCCATACGAACGCTGCTAGAGGCTTTGAATAACTGTCCTTCGGGCGCTCGAGCCGACTTAGCTGAATTGTACTATTACATTGGGCAAAACTACTGGATGCTTGGGGAAACTGCCAATGCACGAATTTTTTTCGACAAGTCCGTCGAGCTTGATCCGAAAGGCGTCTTTGCCAATGACGCACAAAAGACGCTCAGAAGCATAGCCTCGAAAGTCGATTTCAAACACTAATCATTTGAAATAAAGGTGCCGGACCGAAGAAAGCTTTCGGTAGGCCAGATCCAGCTGAATAAACCGATTGCCAACACTTGTAATTTCACAGTTTAAGTCGGGGTGATATCTTTTGGCCAACATTCGATACCGATGATGGATCATTTCCCAATCCCTACAATTGGGCAAACCAATCAAAACAAGTGCCTGGCAAATCTCTCTCGGTAATGGAGGTATGTCATTCCGATTTGGAGCTTCCGTGGCTGGCTTTGCATTACGTACAATGTGCACTTGGGCTCTATCGGGGGATGAGACAAAAAACAAGGAGAGTATGGTTTTGAATAGCTGGAGCAAAAGGGTCCAAGACAGCTTCCATAGATTCCCGTTACCGCTGCCCAGCTGCTGATTGAGCAAACCAGGCCTCCAGTAGCTATAAAAGAATGCCCAGAAAAGAAAGTACCCCACAGGAAAAATGAGGCCTCCCGGTAACTCTGAAAATCGAGCCTCCGCAACGTATTCCGCAACCAGAAAAGGCAGCAGAGATAAACAAAGGTAAAAGTAACCGAAATCGAGCGGTCGAGCTTGAGAAAAACCGGCACCGTCGGGCGGATGGGCTCTCATCCGATAAAGATGTTCGCGGTACTGCCTGGCATTGGCGGGCATAAGTTCCTCCACACAAAAGAGGATGCAAGAGCATGCCAGATTTGGCAGGTGGGGAATTGGGGAACACTTGTAAAACAAGCATTCATTATTTTCCCTGGACAAATAAGTTCATGAATGAGGTCTGTTTCCAGTGCTTATTTTTTATACACCCCTGTTTGCAGGCTGGATTCGCCACTAACTTATTCTGTTTCTAAGTGAGTTTCTGAATAGTGCTAGAAATAATAAGACATTCCAAAAAGAAGCTGTCTTGTAGAGTGGGACGCGGAGGCGAGGGGGATAGCTCGGGTTCCTGCACCTGTGAATTCGGCATTGTTTGCTTGAAATATCACTCTTGCATCAATATCAATGGCAGGATTGAGTCGGTAGGTACCCCTCAATATAAAATCCCATCCGGAGCACGACGATAGCTCGCCGCTTGTGAGTGGACTTTCCGACATGGAAGCAAACAGCAGCGCATTGACATCAAAACCAAGCTGCAACCGTTCTGCAACAGGCAAGTCGCCACCGCCTCCAATGAGCATTCCCGAATAGCTCGAACTATTTAAGGCTAGACGATCGGCACTTGCATCAATGGAAAAATTATAACGTGCAAAACCCGCTTTGAGATGTACGGAGGGTCCGGGATCCGGGCCGCTCAGGGAAAACCGGTAACCAACCTGTCCACGTATATCGTTGACAGTGGAATTCAGGGCGTTTGGAGAAACAGAAGCCCCACCCCCACCCAATGGGGTTACTTTTGACATCGAGAAACGAAAACCAAAATCGGCGAACAATCGGCGAGTGATCCAAAGCTCTCCACGAAGGCTTCCTCCAGGAAAATAAACATTGTCCGAACCAACACTCGAGCCATCGCGCGCGGTATTATTGGCTGTTACGAAAGATGCCCCCAACTGCACATCAACATAGCCTAACCGCCGTTTGGGAAGGGTTTGCTCGGGTTCTGAAAAAGCGACTTTGTCCGTTTTATCAAACGGCGGAACCCAAGGCTTGTCAGAATAAGCAGGATAGGCTGGAATTTTGATCTTATTTCCCGACAAAACCTCACTCGGTTTTTTCTCAAGTACGATTTTGCCAAATGAAAGACTGTCCTCAACCTGAGTCAAAACAATCTTACCCGTTTCCTCAAGGCTAATCTTGTCGTCTTTTTGTTCCAACGTGTAGGTGGGCAATTCCATGCCTACACTCAAATCAGGTTTTCCCCGATCAATGATCACTCGATAGCCCTCTCGGTTCAGCACCGTAGCGTCAAAAGGCATTCCCTTCAGCAGTTCTGAGCCACCCCTGAGGATCGCTTCCGAAAAGCTGTCGAGCGAGTACGGATTGTCGACTGTCTGAACATAATAATGAATGATATGGGGACCCTTGGTCGCCACCAACAGCAGAAGGATATTGTATTTTTTTGATTCGGCTTGCAGTTCAGCAAAAACAACAGCATCCACTCCTTCTTTAGCCAGTTCAGTCAGCACCGGTGAGTAGGGTGATAAACTTTCTCGGTTTGCAAAAATAATTTTCTTGCCATCCAGCCCTTTCACTTTCTCTTTCAGAAGCGCATACCCCGGCTCGGAAAATTCAAACCTGGGTTGCCCTTTCAAAAATCGGGCGAGCTGTCCCTCGATATGCTCACCATAGACCGGCTGGTCCGGAATGTTTGTAACGGCCGAAATGATGTTTTTTAATGTGTAGCGCTCGTCAAGTGATGCGGAAGCCCAAAGGATTTGACCCACGGTCAACACAACTACTGCAATACGAAGCCCTATTGTCATGAATAGTTATATTTTAGTTTATCTCTGCGGTTGAGACCAGCATCTTCTAGTGCTTTATGCAACCCATGTGCCAACCGTTTACTTGCGTTGCTTGCTTCTGGTATCCTGAATGGGATGGATGCGATGCAGCTAAGGTTATACGGTGTAGGGGCGCTCTGGGCCTGTGCTCTTGTAATGTGGCCACGCCAGGCGAATCGGTTGACCCTGCTGGACAACGCCCAACAGACCCAGGCTGCGGGAGAAGGCCTATACAAATCATCGTTGACGCAAGCAAACTTTGGAATGCTGGGCTTTCATCTTTACGATACAAACGAAAACAAAAAGCACTGGAATATTCGATCGAAGTTTGCAGAGCTTCACCGGAAAGAAAACTACGCGTTCATGCAGGAGGTAATTGCAGAATTTTTTGCTAAGACAGGAAACGTGGTGGAAACCCGCAGTAAATTTGGCCGGTCAATGTTGGATAAGGAAATTGTGGAACTGGAAGAAGATGTTTCAATACAATCCCACAAAGGCTATTTATTTAACGTAACCCAGCTTACTTATGACGGAAAATCGCATGAGTTTCACTCAGACAGCATTATCAATATGAAAGGACCAAACATTGACCGACCCATATTGCTCCTTAAGGGTACTGGATTGAATGCGGACATTGATAGAGAGCATTTTATTGTCAAAAAAAATGTTACAGCTCAGAAGAAGCTCAAGAACTCGCAGTGGTTGAAGGTGACCGCTCGCCACGGCGAATTCTTTACCGATGAGCAAAGAGCAGTCTTTCGTTCTGACGTCCGCACTATTATGCCCAACCTAAACATGACGAGCGACTATTTCGAAATGCTCATTTCGGAAGAGGAAGAATCCATATTTGCGCGAGGAAATGTCCGAATGCTCAGTAAGAAAAGACGTGGATCGGCCGAAACGGCCATTCTTCAGACAAGCAACAATAGAATTATCCTTGAGGGTAAAGCTCGCATCGAATCAAAGGACAACGAAATAGAAGGAAAACGCATCATATTACATACCGACGATGATCGGGTGGAGGTAGTTCAGGCTGAAGGTAGCGTGAACTAAGGACTATGCTACAAACAGTGGGACTTACAAAAAGTTTTAAGGGCAGGAAGGTTGTATCTGACGTATCTTTTGCGGTGCGTCCGGGGCAGGCAGTGGGGCTTTTGGGCCCTAATGGGGCAGGTAAGACCACGACGTTCTATATGATGGTCGGGCTAATTTGGCCAGATTCGGGGAGCGTGTTACTCGATGACAAGGACTTAGCACAGCGTCCCATTCATGAGCGAGCTCGACTGGGAGTTGGCTATCTTCCGCAAGAGCCGTCAGTCTTTCGTAAGCTGACAGTAGAAGAGAATCTACTAATCGTTTTGGATAATTTGAAAATTAGCCGTAAGGAAAAGAGAGGGAGAGCGGAAGCCGTTCTGGCTGACTTGGGTATAGAGCACCTGGTCAAGCAAAAGGCGTATACTTTAAGCGGCGGCGAACGGAGACGGCTTGAAATAGCACGCGCGTTAATTTTGGAACCAAAGTTCCTCTTGTTGGATGAGCCGTATGCTGGAATCGATCCAATTGCGGTGCAAGAAATCCAGGGAATTATCCGCAATCTCCGTAATCGATCGATTGGGGTAGTGATAACGGACCATAATGT
>JACQOU010000285.1 GCA_016207775.1 Deltaproteobacteria bacterium | reverse complement strand
CTTCCGTCCTGGGCACGCGGCGACTGCCATCAGACAGGATGTGTTTTGAAAAACACCCATTGTCAGCTGTGTTAAGGATTCGTTTGACCGATCAAGCGCATAAGTTCACCACAGGTAGAATTGCCTTCACGCAAGGATCTTGAATATTGAGTTCTGAATGCCGCCGCTTCCGGAGCCTTGCCATACACTTTTCTAGCAAGTGATGGAAACCTAAATCCGGCAAGGTCAAGTTTTCGAGCGAGATCCGGCGATCCAAGACCACGAGCGAGCAAAGCCTTTGCCAGATGATATTTAGCAGCACTAAGCATGTGATCAGAGATAATGCCTTCACTCCTGCGAAACAAGAAGCGGGACATCCTCATTGCCGTTGACTCATCCGGATGCTGGTCAGGGCCTAATCCCATCAGTCGTAATGCTCGAGTTTTGATTGCAGCCTTTGGGTGAGCTAATAAGAGTGGAAGATCTGGTTGCACGGTTTCGTGCAAGTCCATTTTTTCCAGAAGAGAAAGCCAGTAACTTGGTCCGAGAATAATTCGCCTAATAATCGCCTTTTGAAATGCTGGATCAGCTCGAAAGTGCTCCCAGCTTTTTGCCTGTTGAAACTCATTCGGATCGCATTTTTGCGTTAAGCGCAAATAGACAGCCATACGTACAGATTCGTTTGTGGCAAGAAAATCGTTTACAAAATCCTGTTCTCTGCCCTGTGGGGCCTTTGCCAAAATTCCACGCGCGAGCCATTCCCATGCTGATGGTATGTATCCCTGCCTCAGACTCTCGAGGACACGTGCAAGCAAAAGCGGAGAGGTGTGTTTCAATGTAATCATTGCATCATGAAAGGAGCGGTCGAGTCCCAGGTGTGTAAAAATGTTGGGAAGAGGAGCTTGCAAAATCTGTGTTTCCGCGCTTGCCTTTAGTTCTGACAGTCTTGCGGAGCCCCTGCCGGCAAGTTCGAGAATGTTTACAAGCTGTAATTGATTGGCTAACGATAAGTGCGGATGCTGGCCCAACAAAAACGATTCTGTTGCATCGGCTAACGCCCGATCCTTGGTGATGTACGGGTTAATGCTATAGCGAAAGAAATCAGACAACAGCTCCTGCTCTCTTTGATTTGAGCTGGGGTGGATCTTGGCAAGCAATTCCATAGCTTTGATGGTGAACTGCGTATTCCTCGACATTGGCAGTTCTCGAATAGCAGCTTGCCTGATAAAAGAATTAGGATGACCAAGCAGATCTAGTAGCTGCCCTCCCATTTCTTTCGAACTAATTCGCGCTTTTGATTCAACGTCACTCTCGGTAATTGCATGGGAACGAACCGCTTTAACAAGTGCAGCTTGACGGCCAGTCAGTTCTACCACTGCCTCAAAACGCCTTTTCAGCGCCCTTCTTATTGTCGAATTGGATATGTCCAGTCTGTCTAGCTCATATTCAGCGTTCAAATAAAGATCCAAACGTTCCAAGATAGGATCCGCGTTTATCATATTTACGGCGGTTGCATACCAGCGGTCGGGCCTATCCGAAGAAGCAAGTTTTTGTGGCAGTATGGAGGACTCCAACGGAGTTAGTTTCTCGCTGCTGGATAAAGCAAACCATTCCATATACCGGCGTAGCCCTGTCCAGGAAAGACCTTCCAAAAGTCTTCTTTGAATAGGCTGCAGTTGCATTCTTAAAGTGGGTGGCCAAAGCAGATCGGTTGCTCTTTGTTTTAACAGGTTGTTCTCATCCACTGCGATACTTACAAGAGCACTAGCCATTTCCGGCGGCTGCCCCAGATACATGAATCCTCTTTTTTCAAGGCTTGTTATTGCGGCTGCTTGCGCTTCCTTCGACGGAGAAGTCAACGCTTCAATCGGTTTTTCAAAAACGATGCTCTTTGGCCGCCCCTTATACCAGCTTTCGCTACCAAGGAGGGCTTTTTCGGGCAGCTCAAGAAGTGCCTTCTGGAGAAGAGCATTCGTGCGCGGAGAGTCCGGGGTCTCTGCCATTAAAATGATCACAGCCGTCGCACGAAATTCTGGATTTTCGTGCGAGCGGGCAATCTCTGCCATTGTGTTTAACATTTGCGTATTAGTTTTGGGTCGGACTACTTTGTCTCCAAGAGCTGTCGAGTAGGCGTAAAGCATTGGGTAAATTCGGGCGGCCTTTATTCGATCCTCTGGGTCAGCGTTGTGGCTTTCCATTAACGTAGCATAGCCGCTAGTAACATCTGAAAAAACAGCTGGCTCGAACATTCGGGTATTTTTGACGAGAATCTCATTGTCAGTCAGAATAATGGCATCGATTCCATGTTCACGAAAAAGCAATTCTTCGGGGGAAGCGCCTCGACTATGTGCTCTTTTTAATAGTTCCTGTATCCATGGGTCATCGGCGTGCTTTCTCAAATCGATTACGTGGTAATTTACTTGCTCAACTCTTCGCTCAATGACCGGTCCAGTCCCATGTGAATATCCAAGTGAATAAGCTCTGTTTGGGCTAAGATAGCCACCCGAACGGAAATCTCCTGTTGCTTGAGTTGCAAACATCCCATTGCGAAGAATGGAAAGGGAGTCGGCTACACTTGGGGTTCCGTGATAAAGCCTTCCATTTTTTGCATAGCTTCTACGAAATTCAGCTGGGGGCATAACCAATCTTTCAGGCAATCCGTTTAACGGTCGACCTCCAGGAGGAATAGTTGCGAATTCGACATAAACTGGAATGAGAGGTTGGCCTCCTCGATCGGATGTGGCATATCCCTTTTCGTGAAGATGCTTTACGAACTGTGCAATCGCATGCTCTGTTGTTCCTGCTGGTGCGGACCAAATTCTATTAAACCAACCACTCTCCCTTGCATTACGTCGAATGCGTGCGAATGTGTACAATGCGTCTTCTGGAATTGGAACTTTTTGATAGTCCCGTTCCATTAGCGTATTGATCTCCGCTCTTAGTTGAGAATCATCGAGTAAGCGCAAATGACCTATTTCAAGAAGTGGCCTAATTCCTCGAACTGTCTGCTTTTCAGGGGATTCGACTACTGCTCCTGTTTGTGGGGAAAGATAACGGTAAACTCCTCGAATAAAGTCAGAAACAATGTATGCGCGATCTTGTGGTTCAACAAACCCTCCGTGTTGGTTACCCCAATTAATTTGGAACGATAGCCAATCAATACTGGCACCGCCTTGCTGAACGGAGCGGTTTACTTGGCTTCGATAATCCCTGCGCTGATCGATCTCGTCAATTGGGCGAATGTCAAGTTTGGGGAAAAGGCTTCTTTTTAGGGCCTCATCGAGAAACCCCTCCTGCCTCCCATAAAAGCGTTCGGTGCTCCCGCTAATTTCACTCAACCGAGCACGAATAGCATCAAAGGTGTTCACTCTTGGTTCTTTAGAAATACGTGCCCACACATCAAAATCTGCTCCGACTCCTCGTACCTTGTACCCGGGAAGGCTCCTTGATTGTGCTGGCAACTGACTGAGAAAAGCTTGGCTCTCAGCAGATGGTTTCCCATCAAATTTTTCGTACATCTGCTCATAGTTGAAAGCTAACAACGCTCTTATTACTCCGGCAGAGGGGTAAATTTCGGCCTGTGGATCAATTTTTCTGGCTTCTGCCCGGAGCAGTTCGAAGTACCGCACCATCTCAGGACCACGCTTCAAATCGAGAACCAAAGGGACCTCAATTTCTTTAAGCTGTTCGTTTAAAACTCTCTCCAGAAGCGCCCTTGATTGGGCGACCACTGCGTCCGGAATTTGGCTGGGGTCTGCCAACTGATATTCCAACGGAACAAAGTAGTTGGGGAAGCGCCGTTGGATCGCAGGTTGTTCTTCAGCAAAGGCAATTCTTACTGCCAAAAGAACTAACAGTGCGATCAGTGAAAACTGGCGAATCTTTTGGGCCATTAGACTCATTTATTCCCATGTCTACAGGCTGTTTTCAGCCGATGACAAAAACCGCTTATCGTGCGTAGCATGCATGGACACAATAGCCAGCCCAAATCATGCCTAATCCAGCCTTGAAAACTTCCATTATATTGCTAATGCAAGTCATGCCAGTGAATACTATTAGAATATGGGAAATGTGTGGCCTAAGGCTTATGGCTGAAAGGCCATCACCTTACTTTCATCTCTGAGTTGCTGGATTGCTTAATGCTACTCGTACCGGTGGGATCGAGCGCAAGCTGGTGGCTTGCATTCTTTCCATTCTTCTCACTCTTTATCACTTTACTGCTTCTGAATTTTGTCGGTAGAGCCGTCCGCAGCGCTTTTAACGCGCGCGAGTAGCGCCAAGAATTTCACTTGGTGGGCGAATCTTCACTTTTTCGGCGCGTTAATCACCTGAATCTTTGCGAGCGCAGCGAAACAATCTCAATGAGATAGCTTCGTCGGCGTAAGCACCTCCTCACTATGACATGAAATTTCCGGGAGTAGCGTACGTTGACAATCTAACCACTAAAAAGGCCCGGTTTTATACATTTAGCTAACTATGTGTGTTTGTGGTGTTTCTCATGCATTTCCTCGACCCGTGCACAAAGTGTGGACAGTTCGAATAGTTCCCTTAGCTCCGTAATATTTTGGCATTACTTGCATATTAATCCTATAGACACCTTCTTCCTTGGCGACCATAAAAAGGGTTTTTCCCTTCGCGCGTCGGATCTCTTTAGGAGTTGATATGAAAGTATGTCTGATTGGAGCGTCCTGTATTTTGTTTCTGACTTTTCTTAATGTGGCAGCATGGGCGGAATCGGGCGATGGCACTGATTCCGTCGCGCTTGGCGATTATGCCACCTGCCAGAGCAGGAGACGTGCCTGTGGGGAAAATAGTCTTCCATGTTCTCAAGCCTATATTGCGTGCATTAATCAAGCGCAAGGGAACCAAAGCGACGAGCCAGTTGTAAGCGGGTTTGATCCTTTTGGCGTCTGGGCAGTGGGTCTGAGCCCTAGCGCGAATAGGCTTGAACACCACCAAACTGGGCAGTGGCAGACAAATCATCTGATGGCTGCACAGAAACATTTGGAATCGGGCGATGCAGTCAAAGCTGTTCAGGACCTTGCAACCCGACATACTTTTATCTGGGGTGGACATGCTGCAAACGCACAAAGCGCTGCCCAGCAAGCGGCCGATGCCCTGGCCAATGGCAACACAGCTCGGTATCTCCAAAAATTACATGAAGCAGAACGGGAGCTGAAAATGGCGGAGAGGCTCCATCCGGAGCGGTTCTAAAGACGTTTAGAACTTACATAGTATAGATAATGCCAATTGCAGCAAGCCACTGCTGCCAAAGCTGATTTTTGCCGGTTTTTGTGTCAAAATAAATAAATTGAATCCATTATAATTGGGAGATACGAATGAAGATCAGTAGCCTAGTAGTTTTTTCCTTGTTATTCATTTGCTCAGGAATTGGGTGGGCAGAACTTCCGCCGGGAACCGATGGCGTCAATAAACAGCCTTCCGCAAAACAGATCCCCTCTACGAAAACTAACCCTCGGGCTCTTCCAGGCTTGGAATGGAAACCAAAAGGCAAGGCTTTCCCCGGTGAAGATTGGAAACCTAAGACTGACATGCAGCGAGCGCCTCAGAGGCAGCCGAACACTGGAACTCCGGGCGGTCGGTAGCCAGTGGATTTGCGCGGGCGAGTACCAAGACTAGCGCCCACTCAGCCCAGTTTTTTTTGTTTCAGTCGGTCAATGCGCCCCTTCACGCCTTATCCGCTTGCACATCAGCCAAATCTTCCTTCAATATACTGCGCGGTTTTTTCGTTCTGGGGGGTTAAGAACATTTCTGCTGTTGAGCCTTGTTCAATAATTTCTCCCATGAGCATGAAGATGGATTCGTATGACACGCGCCTGGCTTGAGCCATATTGTGTGTGACAATCACGATGGAGTACTCGCCCTTCAGTTCGAGTAACAATTCTTCGATGCTGCTCGTACCCGTGGGATCGAGCGCTGAGCAGGGTTCATCCAAAAGAATCAGTTTTGGCTTGAGCGGCAACAGCCTGGCAATGCAAAGCTTTTGCTGAGCCTCAAGCTGAAGTCCCAAAGCACTGTCATGAAGGTTATCCTTCAGCTTCTCCCAGAGATGAACCTTCTTAAGACTGCTTTCAACCAAAACATCGAGCTCAGTTTGCGTATAGCTCCTTCTGGCGTAATGGGTTGTGTACCCAAACATGACATTTTCATAGATGGAAAGCGGCAAAGGATTCGGGCGCTGGAAGACCATTCCCACGTCTTTTCGCAACTCCTCCAGCGTGACTTCTTGGCCATAGATATCATGTCCAAATAACCGAATGGCACCTGACACTCTAACGCTGCTGATTCTTTCATTGATCCGATTAAGACACCGAAGAAAGGTGCTTTTGCCGCAGCCAGATGGCCCGATGAGAGCGGTAATGTTTCCTTGATGAATGGACAAGTTGATATTCTTAAGCGCCTGGAAACTCCCGTACCAAAGATTCAGGTTCTCGGTGAATATCGCAAGATTTTCAGACATCAACCAAACCTTCCCTCAATATATTCCTTTGTCCTTGGATCTTTGGCTCCTCCGTAAAAAAGCTCACTCGTGTACCCAACCTCAATCAGCTGCCCATCCAGCATCATTGCGGTACGTTCGGCAAGACGCCTTGCCTGCTGAACAATGTTGGTAACAAGAATAATCGTCATATTGACCTTTAATCGTTCCAACACCTCTTCAATTCGCATGGTCGTTACCGGATCGATTGCAATAGAAAATTCGTCCAAGCACAAGACTTCTGGACGAAGAGAAAGAGAGCGCGCAATCGTCAGCCGCTGCTGCTGGCCACCTGACAGACGGGTGGCAAGAGTGCCCAGCCTATCTTTTACTTCATCCCAAAGAGCCGCGTTGCGAAGGCAGTCTTCGACAATTTCATTCAGTTTACGTTTATCTCGCACGCCAGCCATTCTTGGAGCAAACGCAACATTATCCCAAACAGTCATTGGAAGCCCCACGGGCAGAGGACTGACCATTCCCACCCTTCTCCTCAGGGAGCTTCCGTCTTCAGACCGCGTATCTTGTCCATCCAGCTTAATGGAACCAGACACGGAAATATTGCGAATGAAATCACTCATTCGATTAATACATTTCAATAATGTCGATTTTCCGGCTGAGGCCGGGCCGATAATGGCAAATATCTCTTTTTTATAAATATCCATGGTGATGTTTTTCAGCACAACCTGAGTGGCGTATCTTGCAGTGAGATCGGATATTTCAATTTTCTTAGTTTGATTTTCCAACTACCACTTCCTGTGCGTTCTGAAATAAAAACGCAGCGCAATCGAAAGCGTATTGACTGCAAACACGATTCCGACCAGCACTAAAGCCGTTCCGTATGGAAATGCTTCTGGAACACCCACCACCTGAGTGGATAAAGTGAATAAATGCATGGAAAGTGCCATACATTGATCCAAAATACTTTGTGGCAATTCCGCCTTGTAAAAGACAGCACCCGTGAACAAGATGGGGGCCGTTTCACCCGCTGCCCTGCTGACGGCAAAAATCACTCCCGTTAGGATTCCCGGCAGTGAATTGGGTAAGACAACGTACCGTATCGCCTGCCAGCGAGTGGCACCCAGATTCCAACAGGCTTCCCGGAATTGCCTGGGAACCGCTTCCAAAGATTCCCGCGTAGCCGTAATAACAACGGGAAGATTCATCACTGCGAGAGTTGCGGATGCCGCAAGCAGGCTCGTACCAAATTTTAGAAACAATACGAATGCGCCCAGACCAAAGAGCGCATGCACAATACTAGGGACACCCGCTAAATTTACGATGGCCAGGTTTATGGCGCGCGTAAACCAATTATCAGCGGCGTACTCGCTCAAATACACAGCCGCAATCACACCAATGGGCACGCAAAACAGTAAGCTCAACAAGACCAGATAGATTGTTCCAATGATCGCCGGGAAAATCCCTCCGGCAGTCATTCCCCTTATGGGATCAGCAGCAAGAAATTCCCAGCAAATCGCAGGCAATCCTTTAAAAAGCAGAACTCCGACGATAAATGCGATGGGCAACACGAGACACAGGGTAAGACAACCCAACAAGAAGGACACCCGCCTTTCTTTTCTTCTCTTGTTTTGCAGATGTGTCGTTAGCCCAAACATTAAATTTTTCTTCTAAAGCCTCGAACCATGAAGTCTGCCGTCAAATTAACAATAAAAGAAATCGCAAACAAAAAAAGCCCGATAGTAAACAACGCTTGATAGTGTTCACCACCTTTTGGCGCCTCACCAAGCTCTGCCGCGATAGTTGCCGTGAGCGTCCGCACAGAATCAAACACGCTCGTCGGCATGTGGATCGAATGGCCTGTCGCCATTAGGACGGCCATGGTTTCGCCAATTGCTCGACCCATTCCCAAAAGAAGGGCAGCAAAGAGCCCATTTTTTGCGGCTGGAACCACCACCCGGAACGTGGTTTCAAGACGAGTGGCTCCCAGTGCTTCTGCGGCTTCCCGGTAGGCATCGGGCACGGCACGCAGAGCATCCTCTCCAATGGATACGATGACTGGAATTGCCATCAGCGCAAGAATCACCGACGCATTTAAAATATTCAAACCTATCGGGACGTCAAAAAGTTTGATAATTAAGGGGTTCAAAATCATGATGGCCACGAAGCCCCACACTACGGAGGGAATCGCTGCCAATATCTCAATCACAATTTTCGCAATTTCCTTAAAACGGGGAGAACAAAATTCGGAAATATAAATGGCGGTTCCCAGTCCAACAGGAAGCGCGACCACCATTGATCCGATCGTAATGCTCGCTGTTCCGGCAAAAAGAGCCAACGCTCCGTACCTGACCTTTGTTGCGGAATCCGGATACCACTCAGGGCTTGTCAAAAACTCTCGCCAACTAAATCGGGACAACAAGAAGGGCCATGCCTCTTTAAATACAAAGATGAAAATACCTAAAACAAGAATAATTGCGCTCAATCCACAGATGAGAATCAGGGCTTCAATTATTTTTTCACCCCAGATTCGCAGGCGCTTGTGAAAAGAGCTTAACTCGACGGTTTGAAGAGCGGGCAGGGCCTTTGCATCGACTGCCTGCATGGCATTCCCCTCTGGTTGTTTATCCATATGGCCCGCTTTACTCCGCCTTCGGAGGCGGAGCAATGGACACATAGCCAAGCTCGTTGACGATTTTCTGCCCCTCGGGAGCTCTTACCCAATCCAAATAGGCCTTAATTTCTCCCGTCGGTTCTCCCAACGTGTACATGTACAGCTCTCTCGCAATCGGATACGTGCGGTTGAGTGCTGTCTGTGGGGTCGGCTCCACACAGGGCTGGCCCCTCTTCTTTGAAATGCAAAGCGCTCGCACATTGGGAGAAAGATAACCCATTCCGGTATAAGAGATCGCACAGACTGTTTTCTCAACAAGGTCCACGACGTCCTTGGATCCATGCATATCGCGTGAACCCAGCTTAAAATCTCGCCGCTCTCCCAGTATCGCTTCACGAAAATATTGGTAAGTTCCAGAATTCGACTGGCGACTCACTCGCACAATCTCGTTGTTCGCACAACCGGGGACATTTATGTTACGAACGTCTGACCACTTGGAACAAGCCCCCCCCTCTCCCCAAATACATTGAAGTTCCTCAATGGAAATGTCCTTAATTGGATTATCTTTTGAAACGATCACGGCAATGGCATCCAATGCAACCACGTGCAGAACGGCATCTTTGCCGGTATTCTGCTTTGCTTTTTGTGCTTCTTCCGGCTTTATCGAGCGGCTGGCATTTGCGATATCAACCGTTCCGTTTATCAGAGCAGCAATTCCAATGCCAGAACCACCGCCAGTCACGGCAATAGATACTTTTTGATTCACCTGATGGTATCGCTCGGCCCAAGCTTGCGCGACATTTACCAAAGTGTCTGAACCCTTATTCTGTATTATCGTTCTAGCACCCTGTTTCTTGGTACACGCCAGGAACACACAAATCATTGCAATCGAAAAAATGACGGTTGAGCGCCTTAATGTCTTATCCCAATGCATTTAGGAGATCCTTGATATGGGTTTCCAGATTGGCTATCGCTTGCTCAAAAAGTTTTTCATCTGCTTCTTGTTTTGACGACGGATTTTCAATATTCCAATGAAGCGCAACGGTCTTAAAAGGCAACCTGGGCAGGCGTAGCCGATTCTCATCGCCGATAGTGACCACAACGTCGTAGCGGTCCAACGGCATCACTTCATCCAGCTTCTTGGGCTTGTGGCCTTCAGCTGTGAAACCTTTTTGTCCCAGTGGCTTGATACATTGGTCGTCCCACTCGGGCTTAGCCGCAATCCCTGCGCTATCGAATGCAAATCGTCCCGCACCCAATTGGTTGGCAATCACCTCGGCCATTTGGCTGATGCAGGCATTATCCTCGCACACAAACAATATTCTGATTTCTTTTTCATGGTGGTGCTTGAGCATTTCACCCGTCATCATGTAGACCACTTCCTCACAGATATTGCAGGATTGATCCGCCACTCGCTCGATACGGTTAGCAATATGCAGTAGGGAATATATCTTTTTCGCGTGCGCCGAATCTTCAATGTTTTCGGATGTCAGTCGCTTGTAAATCTCCTCCTCAAATGAGTCCACCTGCCGATCCAGTTCCACCGTCTCAACAGCCAGATCCATATCCGAATCCAAAAAAGCCTGCGTTGAGCGCGAAAACATGTGGAAAGCCGTATCGGCCATCTCGACGATTGCTCCTAAGGCTGGATGCTTTTGGCTATAACTCAGATCAATGGCTTGCCTTGCGATACCCTCTGCGTAATCACCAACGCGCTCCACTTCAGAAACCATCTTGGCCGCCGCATAAACGAAACGCAGGTGGGCCGCTGCCGGGACATGCTTAACCAAGAATTCAAGACATTGCCTGTCAATGGAGCTCTCCAGGCTGTCGATGCGAGAGTCTCGCAGAATAACTTCGTAAGCTTTCTTTCTGTCGCCTTCCTTGAGAGCCTCAACCGCGTCAGAAAGTCCCAAAAAGACAAGCTCACTCATGAGTCGAAAGTCAGCACGCAAACGATCCATGTCGTAGTGGAGCTGCTTTTCAAGGATACGGTTCATGAGCGTAGATCTATACTGTCAAGGGGGCGCTTTTACAAGCGTGAAAACGTGCTACCCAGCGGAATTAAGATTGCGATTTTTTAGGCTTTCTACGCATGAGACTGCGGTGCTTCCGAACGCACGCGCGGTCTTGTCGTCCTGGGAGTAGCTGTCCTTGGCCTGGAGGATGTTTTCACTGGCCGTAAGGCTTGCCCTACCAGAAGTCCACCGAAAAAAAGCTTACTGGTTCGATCTAAATGCGAAAACTTTTTTAGGGTCGAGCTAAGCTCTCTTGATTTCCAGCCTGACTTTTGCTCAAACACTTTTTGTGCACGATCAAAATAAACAGAAAATTGAAGCCAATTCTTTAGTTTTGGTGTCATGAAGCCCCCTTTTTTTGGCGAATGTCTTTTACAAAAGATTAGATGGGATTGCAAATAAAATACTTTCTCAAGCAACAATTTCGGAGCGTATGATTTCAGTAGGCAGGTAGATCTGTTCTCCAGTCTCAAGAAACTGCCACAATAAATGGCCCGGTAAGGGAGGAGAAGTGGATGTTAGAAATTCCGCCGCTTGCTGCAAAAGCACTGAATCAGGTTCCGCGTGTCTGATCACCAGTTGGTCAATTCCCAGCAGGCCCCCGTTCGCACAGCCATCGTCGAACATATAGCCGGTTTCTGGCGGCTTAAATTGGCAACGATAGACCCACCGCCCCAGCCAACACAACTGAACAGCCATTAACATTTTTTGCAAAGCATTATACCAAGCAATCAACTCAACGCCGGCACTTCCGATGTACCAAAGCCGACTGTGTCCGCTAGTGGGATCTTCACTACCCGAAAGCGGGTGCGGTTGGAGGTTGGCGGCATACAATGCCGGTTGTAATAGCCTCTGAAACAGCTTCGTAAGCTCTGGGGATTTATGCGCGATCTTGAGCCCAACCACTTTGTTTGAAACATGCATTACTTCAAGCTTCACCGGATAAATATTCTGCTCGATTTCAACATCTCCGCTCACTGTGGCTCCGACCGAAAGCCCAAAAGGAAGCGGAGGTTGGACCCATAACCCAATGCCTTCTTCACTAAAATTTCTCAGCGTATATTTGCGGCCAAATAGGATGAGAAAAGGTTGCTGAGCATCCGGCAATGTCAGCGTGAGTGCTCTTGGTCTTCGACGTTTCTCCATCGTAACGAGTTTCCCCGCTCCCTCCTTTCGGAAAAACCATTTCAAAGCTGCAGAGGAATGGGGGGCAAACTTCTTTTACAATTGTCTCACAATTGATTAGGCATTGCTACCGCGGGCCAAGGTAATTATAATAATAAAGATACTTCATTTCTCAACATCAGTGTCTTGACTAAAATTTCGCAATCCACATGAAAAGCTGTTGAATAAGTTCAAAAAATTACTTTGCCTCACGATGGCGAATAAACGCTTCATTTAATGATTGGGTAGTGCTTCTCGTCAATGACTGGGCGCGCCTTTTCGGTGTACCCAGGATGCAAATCGCTGGGATATCAATGAAAACGTTCAAGCACATGGACTGGCGACTTCTGTTCGGCTCGTTGCCCGTAGGTATTGTCATTGCACTGACACTGCCGAAACGTATCAGTCACTTCTCCCTGCCCGATTTGATTGTTGGCCCGAATATGTGGAATTTCACACCCCACATTGAGTTCGCTTTTGCATGGAGTTTTGTCATCGGAATGCTCCTGTGCTGGCTTTGCCTCGAATGGATCAAGCGTCTGATTGATGAGAAGGGCTCCCTGGTTCATGCGGATGTTTTTGCAAGATTTACATTTTACTCCGCGCTTCCCACCCTGGCTTGGATTGGCTCGCTGGTTCCGACCACTAACAAGTACGTTGGACACCCCCATCTCTCCATAATGATTTTGGGGCTTGTGGTAGTAATCACATTCGTTCTTGTTTTCATCGCGCAGACAAAACCACCAGAATTTGAAAATTCTTTGAAAGGATGGTGTCTGTTTATTTTTCTTGTGCCTTTCACCAGTGTTGGGGTTGCGTTCTTTACGAACCGAGTCTTGTATAAAGTTCACTCTCTCCATTTTCTCATCTCTTTCAGGTGGGCACTCGCCAGTATCATCCTTGCGCTTTTGTGGTTCGGATTCCTATCATGGCGAGGCCGGCAAAACTCAAAACTGCAGCGACAGAGTTTATTTTTTTCTCTGATCGGGGTGCAGGTTTTACTGTGTTTTCTTCTATTTGATTTTTACCCGACTCCTTTACTGGATGGTCATAGTATTCGTCCACTGTTTCCCGTTAATCGGTTTTTTGGGGCAATGGTGTTGTTTTTGCTTATCGTTTGTTTGTTAGATCTTCTGCGTAGAGCCCTCAACTGCAGTAGGCACGGGTATTCCTGTAACCCATTAAAAAGCATTTCACCGCTTGTCGTCGTCTTACCGATATTGTTGATCTCTGTCGGTTGGTATATTCCCGAAGTAAGGGATGATTTTCATACGGGAGAGAAACTACTGCCATACTGGGTGTGGAAAAACTTTAATTTTTTGCCGTTTGTGGACCATATTCCAATCCATTCTTTTTCGAATATTGTCCCTTGTTTTCTTTCCGATTTGTTTCTCGGTAACGTTTCTGTCGGTGGCTGCGTTTTTGGCGAGAGCTTGATGGGCAAGATCGCAATCTATGTCACCGCTGTACTGACGTGTCGACTGAGTCCAGTAGGAGCTGTTTTTGTGATGTTTTGCTTGCCCCTCAGAATAACCCTGTGCCCCGAACTGCTTTTGGGTGCCAGCTCGTGCTTACTATTGCACCCGTTGATTCTAAGACGACCCAAAGTCCTGCTATTGCTTTGGTTCCTCCTCTGCCAGGCGCTTATCTTGTTCGAAGCCAGTCTGGGAATGTCATTTTGGCTCTCTACGTTTCCCATTGCTATCTTTGCTTTTATTCGAATGATCAAGAATAATCAGGTAAGCCCAATACTGAATTTAAGAACGGTGATTATCTTAGCAGTGCTTTCCCTGGGGGTATTCTTAACTCCCTTGCATCAAATCCTTTTTGCGATGTTTAGCAGAATGAAGGAGTGCAGTGAGGTATACGCTCCCACTTTTGCATTGCCCTGGCACCTTTCAACGCAGGGCTCTTTCTTTGATATCATTCGATTTTCGTGGATATGGGCAGTACCGGTATTGTTGGCCTGCGGAATATCAAAATGGCTTACGTCTAAAAACCTGCGAAACAAGTCACATTCCTTATACCTGTTAGCGTTGGGTCTGTTTCCGTTATGTTCGATGCTCTACTCACTCACCAGAATTGATCCGTTCGACCCCTCGCGTACCGGAAGAATAGCACTGTTTGTTTTCGGGTTAGGTCTGCCAATCTATTTTTTCTCATCCAAGCTCCGTCGGTCATTGGTTGTGCCTGGCGTGCTTGCTGTCATGTTGGGAATCTTCAGTCTTGGGCAATTTGCTATAGTGGATTATAAGGCACCCCTTTTCATGATGCAAAAAGCAGGCTGGGGTTCCAACAAGTGGATCGAGGGCGCTGAGATTGGCATGCCGAACCTGGGCTCCGTATGGATAACGGACCAAAACCTGGCAAGAATATCAGCACTCAAGCATGCGCTGGACAAATGGCTTTCTCCCAACGAAACCTATCTCGATCTTACCAATCACACCGCTCACTACATGTATGTCAGCAGGCCGCCCCCACTGGAGACCGGCTCTTATTACACTTTAATTCACTCTCGGCAGCATGAAAGATCGGTAAAGAAACTGAGGCAACATCCGCCTCCCGTGGCGCTTGTCCAAGCTGACAATATCGTGCACGACCGAGTGTCATTAAGTCTCAGGGCAAATCCGATCTATAGATTTATGGTCGCCGAGAAAAACTATGTTCCCATTGAATCAAATGGATTGTGGTATTTGGTGGATAGGGACAGGGCTCGTGGCCTCGGCTTGATCGGCTCAATACCCAGCGCACGCGAGACGAACACTAAACTTGACGAGCTTCTGGGTCTTTCTAGATTGGACAGTTTACCTTCCTACTGGGGCAGGGCTCTAACTGGGCTCATGCACCGTCTTCATCCTGTACCCATTCAACCAGCGGTACATGTGCTTGCAACTGATCCGACCGGGATAATGGTTGATATTGCAAGATTTGGTCTTTCGGGACGGGATATCGATCTGATTTCTTTTGAGCTTCATTGCCAGCAGAGTGTGGCAGCAAAGGTTGTCGTTGAAATGCTTAACTCTCCCCAAGACGTCAATAAGGGTGGACAGCTCGTTTTCACTGGCCACAATGGCCCGCAGCTTGTTCCCGTAGACGTAAAACCCAGTTGGCTGTTATCTAGACATGTGCAGGGTTACAGCATCCATCCTGGTTGCCAACCGTTCAAAATTAGCGATGTTGCCCTGTACAAACGAAAAAGCTCATTGGCCGCACCGACGGGTACTTTCTATTCCAATCGGTAATTTTTCAAAGAGAGCGTCTACGCCGGCGCACTCCTAACTGATGCCGTTTTTTTCATCGCCGGTTTTGCAGCGGACAAGCGAGTCCGCATGCAGCGGGTTGCCTCCACCATATTGGAAAGGGCTGGTTCCACTTCTGTGTATTTTCTGGTCTTGAGACCGCAGTCGGGGTCAATCCACAATTGGTCCGCTGAGAAGACAGTCAAAAGGTTTTCAATCGCTCTCTCGATTTCCTCTACCGTCGGCACCCTGGGGCTGTGGATGTCATAGACTCCGGGCCCGATATGATTTGGGTAACGGTTCTGCTTGAAGCACTCGACCGCCTCGAGACCCGAACGGGAGTACTCAATGAGCAAAACATCTGCATCCAGTTTACGAACGATTTCCATGATGTCCTTGAATTCGCTGTAACACATGTGGGTTTGAATCTGGGTTTCATCTTTGACACCGGAGGAGCAAAGCCGAAATGAATCTGCGGCCCAACGCAGATACCTTCCCCACTGAATTCGCTTGAGCGGAAGTCCTTCCCTCAGTGCGGCTTCATCGATTTGGATTACCTTCGCACCCGCTTCCTCCAAATCCTTCACTTCGTCACGAATCGCAAGCGCTACCTGGTAAGCCGTTTTGTCCCTTCCCTGATCCTCACGGACAAACGACCAGTTTAAAATGGTGACTGGACCGGTCAGCATCCCCTTCATCGGACGCGCAGTTAATTGCTGTGCGAACTTAAACCAGTCCACCGTCATGGGCTTGCGTCGTCGAATATCGCCATAAAGAATCGGTGGCTTCACGCAGCGACTGCCGTAGGATTGAACCCAACCATGGTCAGAAAATGCATAGCCGTCCAATAACTCACCGAAATACTCGACCATGTCATTTCTTTCTGGTTCACCATGCACTAAGACATCAAATCCTAACTTTTCCTGGAGGCGTACCACTCTGGTCACTTCTTCTTCCAGAAATTTTCTGTAATCAGCCTCTGTGATTGTCCCCTTCTTACACTGCTGCCTGGCTTTTCTAATCTCACCTGTTTGCGGGAATGAACCAATCGTTGTCAAAGGAAGCAAGGGAAGCCCCAGTCGTTGCACTTGTCGCACTATTCGCTTCGAGAAAGCGGACTTACGGGTTTTCATGGTTGCATCAATTCGCTCCACCGCTTGTTTTACTTCGGGTCTGTGAACACGGGGCGAATTCATCTTACTCTTAAGGATCGCATCTGTTTCTTCGACGTATTTCAAGGCAGTCTTATCACCCGCTAAAGCCTTGCTTAATGCAGACAATTCCTCCAGACGCTGGTCTGCGAAAGCCACCCAGCTCAGAAACTCCTTGTCCCATTTCTTTTCTAATTTCTTGTCGTGGGGAAGATGCAACAGCGAGCAAGAAGGAGCCAACCAAATCTTCTCGCCATAAATAGCTGACAAGGAGCGTAGTTCTTCAAAAACTTCCTTTAGAGGACTGAGCCAAATATTTCGGCCATTCACCACACCAAGCGATAAGAATTTATCTTTCGGGTAGGCTTTTGTTTTGAGCCATGCGCCGGTTGCAGAACCATGCACGAGGTCAAAATGAACGCCACCGACTGGAAAATTGGCGATATCGCTGAGCCATGGATCGGGGCTCTCGAAATAGGTCGTGAGCATGATTTTGGTGCCAGCGGCAGCTAGCTCTTCATATATTTTTCGGACTCGTCGCACATCATCTTTGACGGGATCTGTGCAAAGAGCCGGCTCATCCATTTGCACCAGATCAAATTTTCGTTTCTTCATTTCCTTCAGAATATTTAAATAGACGGGAATAATCTGCTTGATGACGTCCCCTTCTGTAATGCCCTGCAAACGGCTTAAACGGACAAACGTCCAAGGACCCACTAGCACTGGATGAAACGAGTACGATAGCTTTCGACAATGCTCCAGTTCCTCGATGAGTTTCCCCAAGTCAGGCTCGAACTTCACGCCCGAATCAATTTCGGGAACCAGGTAATGGTAGTTTGAATTAAACCATTTCGTCATATCAAGGGCTGTTAAGGAGCCCTGTTTTGTATCCGAGCACCCTCTTGCCATTGCAAAAAACAGATCCGTGGAATCACTGAAGGACGCTTTTCTAAAACGTTCAGGTATGACACCCAGGCAAAGCGCCATATCGAGCATATGATCGTATAGGGAAAAATCGTTCACTGGAATGGACTGAACCCCCAGCTCTGCTTGCCTTCGCCACCGTTCTTCACGGATTCGGTAAGTCGTTTCTTTGAGTGCCTCTTTGCTGATCTTGCCAGTCCAATATTCTTCAAGTGCAGTCTTCAACTCACGTTTTTTTCCAATACGCGGATACCCAAGGTTCCAGATTTTCATGCTTATTCTCCTAGTCGTAATCTAAAAATAGAAATTATGTTAATCACTGTCAATCAATCCGTGAAACGTTTCAAAAATCAACCTGCCATCGGCATCTGTTGTCGCACTGGAATCAAAATGACAAAACGAGTCCCTTTTCCCAATTCACTGTAAACTGAAATTGTACCACGATGTTTCTGAACCAAACCATACGCAATACTTAAACCAAGGCCGGTCCCCTCACCCACTTTCTTCGTGGTAAAGAAGGGATCAAATATTTTCTCCAAATGTTCCTTTGGAATCCCAGCCCCACTGTCTTCTATCTCAATG
>JACQOU010000268.1 GCA_016207775.1 Deltaproteobacteria bacterium | reverse complement strand
GTGCATCCATGGGTATAGCCATGCTTGCATACTTTCTCTACACCCGCACGATTACTTCTCATTACAACTATTTGCGTCTGTCGACTAATATGTTTAGCAAATTAATATGGTTTTTGCGGGAGCCAATCTGGCAATTTGGCCTTAATCCTTGGGCAATCAATCCCTCTTCTCTGTCATCACTTTTCTTGTTTACCATTATCGCACTTGCTGTTTTTCTTAAAACGAAGAGAGACAAACCGGAAAGTGGAATTCTCCTATCGAGCGTCAAATTGGTTCTTATAGTCGGACTTTATGTTCTAAGCTGTTTACCTATTGTGATATCGGCCCAAGCCGGACATGCGTATCGAAGTACCCCCGGACCCTATCTACTAACCTCGATACTACTGCTTTTAAGCATTAACGAACTAGCAAGGCATTTTCCGCGGCGCCTTGGTAACTCGTGTCCATTACTCCTGGGACTGGTTATGTTTGTGACTTCAAGTATCATTGCAAATTATAATATTGGCCACCTGATTGCCGAGGCACCAGCCTTGGAGATCAGATTTATTAAGAGCGCCCTTCAGCAAACCGATCTTAGAAAGATACGTCATATTCACATTATAAAACCTGATATTTCAAAGGGCCTTGTTTCATTCGTAACTTATCGTACATGGGTGGATGAATTCGGGGTAGCAGCTACGGCCCATGGGCAAGATATTTTTCCAATAATGCTAGGAATTTTTGCCAATCTGGGCATAAAAAAGGAAAACTGCACAATTACAAGATCCGATGAAATGTTGTTTAACAGTTGGGTAATCTCTTTCAGTACTGCGCAGGAGTTGCCCAAACTATTGGAGCCCGCCCTAATTATTGATATGAATCGGTTGCAGCATTTTTACTGAAATACGTAGCCGTTAATCGACGAGTGGGAATGGAATTGTAGTGGTGTTGCTGTTGGGTTTTGGTTTGAATGGCTTCAGTTCTCGGTGGGGCTCGCGATAACGGCGCCTTGAATGAAACACCATTGAGTATGGATCTGCAATGACCTGCGTGGGTGGTAGGTGCTGTTGGTTTAGCGAAGCATATCGGCGAAAGAGATTGCGATAGTGGCATGGCCGGCGCGTTGTTGGTTGGACGACGCAGATGGGAGTGGTTGTTTTTGTGGGGGTATTCGTGACGAAGGCAGACGAATACCCTGGCGGCAGATTCCGCGTTGCGAGTTGGTATATTTGATTTGCGATAGATCGATCTCATGACGTGTCTGGTTGGTACTGGTTTAGAGGGTGAGTAAATTTTATCGGCGAGAGAGCGGCACAATCCCCCCGACTTTGACACTTTCAAAGATGGTCTCCAAGTATAGAAAGGCTCTCCGGCTTAACGCTTAGTACCGAAGACACTACATTTACTTCTGGATTGGGTAGCTCGCTGTGAAGTTCCACGCTTTTTCGGGTACAAATTCTTAGAATAAAGTGGATACAATTACATCGGGGAGGCGTGGCATCATGGGTTTATAGTTTATGGAAAAAGCAGGGACCGACCTTCAGGTGAAAGAGGGCGCATTGGGGCAGAGTTTTTTATTTAGAGCAGTTTTGTTGAGGCTAGGCGGATGTGATCTGGTGATACGACTTGTTCTTTTTCGGTAGCGGCAGCGACTAATCCACCGCGAGCCAGGAAGTTTGCTTTTCGTAAAATTCCGGCGGAGCCCTGGTAGATAGCGGTGATGGCCTGGTCGGAGAAGAGTTGTTTTTTTATTCCAGCGATTGTCAGGTGATGTTCCAGGTAGACCGCCATTTGATCCTGATTCAAGTGACTTAGGTGAGTTCTTGCGACCACTCGAGAGGCCAGTGGCGCTGAGCTTCGGTAGGTGAGTTTTTCAATCAGATTGGGCTGGCCCGCCAGGACCAGGGAAAATAGATTTTTTGAATCGTTATCGAATTGGGTGAGGGTGTGGAGTTCTGCGAAGACCTCGATTCTTAAAAGGTGAGATTCATCGACAACGACAGTAATTTTTTGTTTCTTAGTCGCGGCGATTTCTCGTATTGTGGATTTAAAGCCTTTTAATATTCCGGCTCTGCTCCCAGTTTGAACTACGATTTCAAGGTCCCAACAAAGTTGGCGATAGAACTCGATAAGAGAGCCACCGGTAGCTGTGATATTTAAAAACAAATGCTGCGATGGGTGGAACTGATTCTGCGACCAGCGAAGAGAAGTGGATTTTCCGCTGCCAACTTCTCCAGTAATGACAAGCACCCCACCACTCATGACATAATCAAAGCGTTCTTTGACTGATACCATCGACGGTAATTTCAGCAGGTTTTTTGAGCTAATTTCAGAGGTGAAGGGTTCTGATTTAAAGCCGAAGAAAGCACAATAGGGATTCATACGTCACCTTCAGTTTTATTTGGAAAGAGTTGGCCCGTTGGGTGTGGGGTTTCGATTGTAATAATTTCTGGGGTTGGTTTTAGTGAATCGGGATGCGGATCCCAGTTTCTGCCGATTAAAGAGTTTACGTGTGGGTTAACAACTGGTGCTATACCGTAAGACTTTCCTTGGAAAAATATTTCTACTTGAGACAGATCTTCAGCGTGAAAACGCAGTTCGACCTGTCTGTCGATCAACCCAACTGGGGCCTCAAGAAGAGTGCCCATGAGTCTAACGGTCCTATCTTTTTTTACGCGTCTAAACTCTATTTGTCGAAAGTAATCCAAGAGATGATTTGGCGCCGGTCGGACACACTCTAGTCCAGCCAGGTAGCGCTTATAGGGGGTTTCTTTGGTTGTTCCATGAACTCGGTTATTGTACTCATCCACCCACTCGCCGAAATGCTGATTGAGAAGATCCAGTTTGTCTGGGTTTTGAGTTTGGTTGCTGACGGCAACGAAATTATCTCGGACATACTTGAACCATCTCTCGATTTTACCTCGGCCTTGAGGGATATAGGGCCTGGAGTGTTTAATTCCGATTCCAAGCTGGGCCGTCACTTGTTCTAAGTGCAACGCCTTAAAGCAAGAGCCATTGTCGATATAAAGCTTCTGAGGAAGTCCCCGCTTCAAAATTGCCAGCCGTAGGCAATCCAGAAAGTTTTCTCTTGTTTCATTCAAATAAAACTCGGCATGGACGATAAATCTCGAGTGGTCGTCGATGATGGCAATCAAATAACTCTTACGAGATTTGCCATCCGCTCGAACATACGGCCCGTGCATCACATCGCTCTGCCAGATTTCGTTAGGATGTACTGCCTCGAAGTGTCGTTTGTCCGTAGCATCTTCATTCACTTTGGTTAATTCCTCGGAATGTAAATACCGATACAGCGTTGAAGAATTGATGCGTTCATCGGCACCAATGAGTTTTTTGTGCCGTAGACAGGTGATAAGTGCTGGCAATTTTAAATCAGGAGACTCTTTCTTGAGTTCCTTGATCGCAAGTCTGAGCGAGCTTGAAAGTGAGCGGGGCTTTCCTTTGTCACTTCGACTTTGAGGATAGAGACCCTCGAGTCGATAGCCTGCTTTTTTGTAGTCGCAGATCCACTTCTCTAGACTGGACCTACTTAACTTACTCCTCAAGGAAAAAGGAATGTCATAGCTACGCGCCAGTTTGTCTTTTAAGAGTTTTTCCTTTTCTCCATAGCCCAGCCTTACTCCTGTTACAAATTCTGAAATCAAACCAAAACGAAAGGTCGCAATTTGCAATTTTTTGTCTTCGTCGTTCAATTTTTGCCTCCTGTTAGATTCAAAAGACTTCTAACGAGGCTAAGGCATAAAAACTATGACAGAACCCGGTGGGGTGAATGACGATTTCAAAAAACTGAATTTCGATTAAGTAAAAAATCGGAGTTGCTTCGCAAAACAGAAGGTCAAAAACCAGGACAGGTTATTCTGGTTCTCCATCTTGGCCAGATCGATAAATCGCTTGAGCCAATGCAGTCCTCGCTGCCTTGGAAATCCAGGTGGCCACAAACCAGTAAGCTTTGACTTAAGAGCCCTGTAGATTGTCAGTATTGCGCTTCGAATGCTGTTCCAATGCGTTTCGGGCCTCGTGGTTACGACTGTAGAGCAGTCAGGACATCGATACCTCTTTAGATAGACTCCATCTAAGGCTTCAGCGAAGTACCGCATAACAAAGCCGTGGCCCCACATATCCCGCTGGCATTTATCGCAATGATGCTTCTCCCACTTGTATGTCTTTCCTTTTTTTGATAACTCTTCGATTGTGATTTTCACGAATAAAATCATAACTTGTTGAGGGGCCGGTGCTCTTAACACTGGCCCTTCTTTTCCCTCCAGTTAAAGAAAATATTGGTACCCAGATTAATTTCATAATCTTCTTCGGTACCTAACTTAATGTGGAAAGAAAAGGCGATTTCTATCTAAGCCAGGGTGCAAGTTCACATTCAAGGAGAATGAGTTGCGGCTTGCGGTTGGTGAAGTACCCAGGTCGCCGGTATTTT
>JACQOU010000020.1 GCA_016207775.1 Deltaproteobacteria bacterium | reverse complement strand
CCCCTGAGACATCCAAAATGAATTACGGAAAGGACACGGATTCCAAATCCTTTCGTTTGATCCTCTGCTCTTTGGTTGAGCTGGGGGCAAAGAACATTAACCTGATTTCGCCTACACACGTATGGCAGGCGATTCACTCTGACCTGTCCCACTTTACACGGCTTTTTTCGCAGCCGCTTATTCTTAAAATAAGCGGATACGAAACCCAGGCGATGATCCGGGAAATGGCCCCCTTGGCCTCCGTTTTTGTTCCTGACTTCAAGCTCTGGAGTCCGGGTTCCGCGCGCCAAGCGGGACTTCCTTTAGACTACGGTAAGATTGCTCAATCGTCGGTATCCGAAATGCTCCGCACCCACGGCACACCCCAGTTTGTTGAGGGACGATTGAATCGTGGCATTCTCGTACGTCACTTGTGGATGCCAGGAAACTTTTCAGAATCGAAACAGGTCATTGCTGCCCTTGCGGAAATCGGTTATCGCGGTTACTTCAACCTCATGACCCAATATGTGGACGTCCGACAATCACGAATGATTACGGCACCCAAGACCGAAATACTTTGGCTTGCACAAATGGGAAAAGATTGTGGCCTGCAAATTCTTATAGACGGTAAACGAGGTACTAGTTATGGAGAACACGAAACCGACATTTTATATCGAGCTGGGTAGCCAGTGGAAGAAACGCCTGGTGCGGGCCGAACTGGATTGGAAGCTCGATGCACCTGCGTTTTTTACTGCTACCGTGGCACTCGATGGCAAATCCGTTTCCTCACTTCAGCCCAGTACCTTCCCAAAGACCACCACGCTGCGCTGGGGGGATAAAGAGATTTTCAAAGGTCATCTTCTCAGTGCCTCGATTTCGGGACATTCGAGAGCCGACTTTGTTTTCAGCGATGGGTTGTATCTTGCAAAAAAAATATCTGAAAATGAATTTATGAAGCATCCGTTCTTACAAGATACCTTAAGCAAAATTGCAGGGTTGATTGGCCTTGCGCCACGGTTTGCCGGCAGCCTGAACGAAAGTCTGCCGTCGTTTAATTTTGGCGGAAGACCCTTGTACGAACATCTCATTGAACTATCCGCAAACTACGGGTTTCACTTTGTTTGCCGATCAGTATCTGAAAACCTCGCCATCATCCGGTTTGGTTCAACCCTGCAAACGGTGAACTTGAACTGCAAAAGTAACGCCGCACACATCGCTATAAATCAAGCAGCACACAGTTCCTACGAAGAAGTGGAGCTTCGATATTTTGGTCCCGGCCAGTCAGACGCAAAGGAAAAGAAGATAGGTTCCCTGTCTTCACCATTAAGCTCAATGACAAACCACCCTTCTTTTAGCGAGAAGAAAAACTGGAAGCTCGGGTATGGGCGACTCGAAGCGTATGTGACCGATCAGTATCATTTTGAAAGCGGGGATAAATTGTTTCGAAATCAAATTTCCAAGCGTTGGTTTGAGCAGGAACAGTTGCAAGTCACTTGCTACCAGCCCCTTGCACTACCGGGAGATGGCCTTTCGGTTTCTAACGCTCCGGCAGGCTCCGCTCAAAACGGGAACTATCTGGTGAAGGATTGCCATATCGTGGTGGGGTCCTGTCATCCAAAGATGGAATTATTGGCCATTCGGCCTTAGGAGTTACTATGGAGGCAAATGCTCTCAATGAGAAGTACGACTTCACCAAATGCGATTCCGGTCTTTCCCCCATCATTGGTGGCGACTTTAATCGACTATTTGCCATTGGAGGAGTTGTCGAGCGAGGCACCTGGGTTGAGTCACTGTTTCACAATTTCAACGGTGCAAACTCTGTCTTTCGTAATCTCCGTTTCGTTGACGTTAAGTTTGTTGATTCCAACCTGACAGGATGCAGATTCGAACATTGCTATTTTCAAAATGTTTCCTTTGAAAATGCATCCATTCGTCTGACCACTTTTGAAAACTGTGTAATGGACCGTTGTCGATTCACCCAATCTGTTTCCTGGAATGGAGAAACAAAAATTCAGTTTCAAAGTTGCATTTTGTTAGATTCGGAAATCCCCATACCTCGCGCTTTACATGAAGAAACTTTCAACTCTTGCTATACACGCACACACAATCCACAAACAGAAGTGAAGGAAACTGCGCCAAACGCTTCCCAAACACCCCAAACGCCGACCGCTCCCCCAGGACCCACTGCTGATCCTCTGACGCAGAACCGCTTCCACAAGCTGGAACTCTAGCACATCAAGGTTCTCCATAAAAGATAGCGGCGATAGAACCAAGGCGGCATCGTAACTATTCAGCGAACTTCGCTTGAAATGACTTATTTCTTCTCTTCACGTAAATAATGACAGGTGTAACCTCCCGGGTTTTTCTGCAGATATTTTTGGTGATACTCCTCTGCCGGGAAGAACTGCTCGAAGGACACTATTTCCGTCACGAGCGGTCGCGACCAAGTTCCCAACTTATCGATTTCTTCTTTTACTTGTTTAGCGATATCGCGTTGACCCTCTGAATGGTAGAAGATCGCAGAGCGGTACTGAGTTCCGACATCATGGCCTTGCCGATTCAATGTAGTGGGGTCATGGAGTCGAAAAAACATGTGCAGCAGTTCTTTGTAGGAAATCTGATCGGGGTCAAAAGTCACTTGCACCGCTTCCGCATGGCCGCTATCACCCTTTTTCACGAGAGGATACGTGGGATCGGGTACGTGGCCACCTGTATACCCAACCTGAGTGCAAATGACTCCGTGGACTTTTTGAAGGATAGCCTCAATCCCCCAAAAGCATCCACCGGCCAGGGTTGCAAGTTCTTCCTTCACCCAAACTTTCTTAGCAGCCTAGCGCCTTACAGAGCTTCGGCCATTCTTGGTCTCTGGCAAAAAACACGGCAACCATCGTGCCGTTGATGGCCATTGCATCCGTCGCATGGAGATTCACTCCCGCCTTTGTAATTTTGCCCAGTAACTCAGCGTAGGCTCCCAACTTATCCTCACTTTTTACAAGACAAGCCGGCACCGTATCCACGGTGCTTCCAAGCTTACTCAACGCCTCACGCGCTTTTTTGGAATCAGAAGGGTAAAGGATCACTCTTCCTTTTCCCGGATGAGTTACAAAGCCCCAGCTTGAGTGTACGTTGACACCCATTTCCCTGAGCGCTCCAAAAACTTTCGCCAACGCTCCCGGTTGATCGTCAAGATCGACTTGCAGAGTTTCGATTCGAGTAATGGGATTAGTCGCCATGTTTCTTTCACCTCTTCACTTTTTTAGGTTCACAGCAATTGCTGAAACGATACGCCTGGAATGTTAAAATGCAAAGGTGCAACATGTCCGTGCGCTTGTCGTGCAACCGGATTTCACCGGATAATTCGGAGATCGGGAAGCTCTGCGGGTGTCCCATTATAGAGCGGCTGGGTGGGTGAAGGACCTGTAAGGTCAACCGGACGGCTATGGTAGGTGTTTGAGTTCCAAAAACCCACTGCTTCGATACTCCCTTCTCCCTTGAGAGCATAGATATAAAGATTTTTATCTTCTATGGCCAACCGGAGTGTCATCTTGATATCCACATTATAGCGTGTCATTCCTGTTGAACCCGAAACACGATTGCTGCACTTCAGATCAATGGTTTTGCCTTGGAAAAGCGATTCGATGTCTTCACGGCTTACCGCATATTCAGCGGCATTTTTTTCTCCATAAATACGTACGAGATAGCTCTGACCATCCGGACTGGGCACAAAGGACATGCCCTGAAGAATGACAATAAGACCTTCCTTCCTATCTTCCTGGGGAAGGCACTTGGATTTGCCTCGAAAGTACTTAATCGTTCCCAATGGTGAAGAGGCATCTTTTAGCAAAGCATCCTTATTCCCCGGAAAAAGACGAAACCAAGGGTGCGGGCATTGGCTGTCCTGTGCCTTAGACGGATCAATGATGGAAAAGGATAGTGAATCGCCATAGGAATATTGAGGAGGAGAACTATTCGATTCCCTTTGCACTACCGAGCGTGGTGGCTGAGACTGAGAAGGCGGGGTGACAGAGTGCGGAGGCTCACCCGATAGAGCATTTCCAAAAAAAAGCATAAGCATGAAAATAGGAATGGACATATATCCGATCAGTGCAATCGCTGTGCCTGTATACTGACCGAGTGCATGCCCGAAACCTTTGAGAAAACACATGCGAGTTTTTCCTCCACTGCCTATCTGCAAGGCAGAAACCAGCTCTCCAAACAGCTGCTCGCCGGTTGGCTACCTGAATGAATCATAGCTAATGTTTCTGGAGAGAATGTCTTCGATGATATTGTCTGGAAACTGTTTTAACACTTCCCGCAGTAGGTTACTCGCCGCTCTCCGCACGGTACCGTCTCTGTCCAGGTCACCTATTTTCGTCGCACCCAGTAATTTGAGAGCACGAAGAGCAGCAAAAACGTCAGGGTGATTGATTTTTTTATTACCTTTCAGAACTTCTCTCAGGACTGGTGCCGAACTCTGATAGGCGGCAGGATCTCCAAGGGCAGCGCCCAACTTTAGGAACATACGCCGTGGATAGGCACTCAATTCCTCCACCTCAAGCTTCCCAACATAAAGATTCCTCAGCGCATTTCTCATGTCCTCGATGTGTTCACTTGAAGGCACATTGCCAGCTTTTCGGTCGTAACGATTGAATAGATCAAAAACAGTGTGAACTGTCAGCATGTACACGGCATGCCTGCGAGAATTGCTTTTCAAAGTTTCCCAATTCCCGAGCCTGCGTCCCAAAGCCTTGGTCCAGAAGCTGTCATCCTGGAATTCCGTGAGAGAGGGGAAAACAGAAAGATCAAAAAGTGGTTCTCCCTCGTCTCCGACCGCCTCCAGAAAATCGATAAACATGGCATCTAACACATCCCCAGACGGATGTTCTCCCGGAAGCCAATGATTCACTAGAGCTTTTAGCTGCGCATCGCTAATGGAAGGCTCCGGATATTTCCTGGAATCGAGATTCGGACTACGGGCTATTTTAAAGGCTTCGTAAATTGTCTCTGCAAGCTTTGATTGTAGCCGCGTATCGGGCTGTCCTTCCCTATGGTACTGCTTGTACCTTTGGCAGCGGGCCCGTTCCGCATCGAGCTCTTCGAGACTGGGACCTAGCCAAACGGAAGCTCTCTGCTTACCTGGCTTTTCTGAGACCTGCGCAAAAGCTGTCGGCCCCCAAACTGCTGCACAAAACAAGCTGACAAGAAAACCGGAGAAGATCGCTGTATTGAATCGACTAAACATAATGTTCCTGAAGAACTGGGCATCTACTACCACTCCGGGTGCGCCGTGTCAAAACGGGGGGGGGTTAGCCTTTCGGTCCTTTTCTGCTTCGAGGATTGAGGGATTTCACTAAACCGAGAAAACGGCTGCAGAAGCCGGATTGGGTCTCCGCTAGCGCTACAGGCTCTGTCGCTAAATCGCCTCGAAGAGTGGAGGAAGCTGCTTCGGCTTTGGCAACAGGGGCTGCTTCAGTCCCCGCAGACGCGGGATAAAGAGCAGCTTTTTTTTCCGCAAGGGGGTGGGAACGAATCATCTTGTGAATAAGATCATTTTCGGAAAGCGGACCGTAATATTTGCAGAATGTATCATAAGCGCCTTGTGAATTTCCTACCACACCGGTTAGAAGTGTTTCTGCCAAATCAGCACGCATGACCAAAACTTCGGAATACAAATCTTCATAGCCCGGATTTTTCTTCGAAAGGATCCTAAATCTTTCTAGGGTTAATATGATCGAACGATAGTCCACAATTTCCTTTTGCTTGGCGACTTCGTCGTCTATTTGCTTTTTCAGTATTTTTAAGTAGGCCAAGGCTAAGTCTTTATGGGCGATAAGACGCTTCCAGTAATAGTCTGTTCTATCATTAATTGGTACGACGCAAGAAAGGTCGGCAGGGTCTTTAAAGGCACCTTCTAGCAATGCGGTTTCTTTTTTTGAAGGAATCCGACCCAGCAGATCATAAAGCATCTTGCTTAGCGGTTTGGAAAGAATGTCTATCGCTTCGACAATTCGCTCTACGGCCCAAGGTTCATCTCTGTATTCCTTGCGCGCTGCACTTCCAGCAGCCACAATTTGTTCATGCGTTGCTTTTCTGGAGCTTGCAATTCTTTCATAAAGATCATCAGCTAGAGGATTGCCGTCAGGAGACTGCTTTTCCCTCACGGCGGTATCCCCGGAAGCACTGTCTATTGCGTCCGATACACTGGCTAGGTCTTCAGAAACAACCTCCGATTTTTCCTCTGCCATCTTTTCAAGATTAGCTTGATCGTTCCTAATCGTCTCATAAGCTTTTGAAAGTTTTTCCCGTGCACCCTTGCCTTCTTCCCCTTTATGGGAAGCCATGGAATGTAACCATGCTTTTTCAACGGTTTCTAACGTGGCATTTCTCGAAACACCCAATACAGCGTAGGAATCGCCCGCCGCAAGGTCGGGTGCACCAACACGTTGTTCAGCTCTTTGCTTCAATTTGACAAGGATTCGATCGTATTGAGCACGTTTTTCAGCGGGACCCAGCAAAATTCCTCCAGCATGTTTAATTCTTTCTGTTGCTGAGGGCTTGTCTTTGAATCTGTCGAGCAACTGAACATATACGCTTCGGATGTAAGCCGTTGAGGCATTTTGGGGAACACCAAGACATTCGTAGTGGTTTGTACTTTTTAGATTAAAATTGAGAGGAAGTATTTTCTCATTGGAACTTTCTGTTTTATTTCTGTTCTGAATCAGGTCTGTAGCACCGATATTCGTATTTTCCGGTTTTGATGGGTAACGATGCTCCATAAAATATTCACTCGTAGACTCATCTTCTTGCGGACGCACCGCCTTAAAATCCATCGCCTTGAAGAACAATTGCCCTTCCTTGTCTTTTTCCGAGAGCAGTAGCGTGATTCTGTTTCTTCCATTTTCACTCATCTTTATTTTAAATTTTTTGATCATTTGCGTGACTACTTCGTGGCGGGGGTACTTCGGATCCACTACTATCTTGGCAAGATAAATCTCATGTCTCATTAATTGGTAAACACAAAAACCAACTATTTTTCCCTCATGTTCTGCCACCATTCCAATGGTGTGGGATTGGGCCAAAAGATTCCGAAATTCTTGCTCGCTCCACTTTTCCTGCGACCCCTGTGAGTCAATATTGAATACTTCGGACATATCCCGGTTGATCATCCAACGAAGGTGCACTGTGTTCGTATGGTTGTTGCCGCTCGTTCTTTCCACAGTCACTGTAGAAGGTTCAGCCAAAACAAGACTCGGATAGCCAAAGCCCAGCACGTATACAACCAGAATAGCCACCATTCGAATGGGCAAATTACGACGCATAAAAACCCATTCTTAAAAAGCTGCAAAGATGGTGCCACCCACGAAAAGAAAAAAGCCGGCCTTAAAGCCGGCTTTTTTTTTTGCATTTGTATAAAGTTAGCGTTCAGAAAAACTATAGGTGTTCGGGCAATAAAGATCGACAATCTGGACTAGTTTTCTAGAGAAAACGCCTGTGCGTTCCTGTCTGGGAGAACCACATCCGCCCGTGG
>JACQOU010000267.1 GCA_016207775.1 Deltaproteobacteria bacterium | reverse complement strand
TGCTGTAGAGGCGATGAAGCGTGGGGCATTTGATTACCTCCGTAAACCTTTTGAACCCAGTGAAATTGAAATCGTCATTACAAAAGCACTTCAGCATAGGGAGCTTTTGCGTGAAAATGCTCGACTTCGCTCTGAAGTAGCTGCCAAGTTTAGCCGGGGTAACATCATATGCCAATCTGCCGCCATGAAAGCGGTCGTTGAGCTTGTTGGGCGTGCTGCACCGACCGATTATCCTGTCCTTATCATGGGTGAAAGCGGGACAGGAAAGGATTTGGTGGCAAAGCAAATTCACTATTCGAGTCTACGAGCCTCTTTTCCTTTTGTGTCCATTAACTGCAGCGCCATACCGGAGAACCTTCTTGAGAGCGAGCTTTTTGGCCACGAGAAAGGGGCTTTTTCTGGGGCAACAGTATCCAAACCGGGGTTTTTTAGTACGGTGGATAAGGGAACATTATTTTTGGATGAAATTGGCGACATGAGTTTAGCTTTGCAGCCCAAGCTTCTTCGGGTTTTGCAGGATGGGGAATTTTTTCCGGTAGGGAGCCGAACGCCCTTGCGAACGAGTGTTCGTATCATCTGTGCTTCGAACCAAAACATCGAGCAGCTGATTGAAACAGGAAAGTTCCGAATGGACCTTTACTATCGGATCAACACGATTCGCCTTGTGCTGCCTCCTTTACGTGAAAGAATGGAAGAAATCCCTCTGTTGGCCGAACTGTTCCTCTCGCGAGTTAAGAAAGCCCGGGCAAACGCACCCGATCGGTTCAGCAGGGAGGCCATTAAACGTTTAATGGAATACAAGTGGCCAGGAAACGTTCGAGAATTGGAGCATATGGTTGAGAGAGCTGCACTCATTTGTACTGGAGAAGAAATTAAACCGGAAGATTTGCCTTCGGAAATTTTGCAAAGCGCCACTGCTGATACCGCCAACGTTTCAGCAACAGATTATAGAACCGAAAGAGACAAATTTGAATTCAACTATTTCACAAAATTGTTGTCACAGGTGAGCGGAGACGTACAAAAAGCAGCAAAGATGGCGGGAATTCATCGGTCCACGCTGTATGAGAAGTGCGCAAAACTGAAAATTACGTTAGAGGAATAATATTAGCGTCTACTCCATTTTCCCTATTGGCGCCCAATACAGAATAGGTTGCTCGCCTAATTGGCTAAGCCAAAGCATCGGACCGGCGGTTTCTTTAATAAATGGCAGCTGGAAGGTGGACGTTTCCGCCGATTTGGCAAGCCACCCATCCTCTCCGAACAAATCAAACAGTCCCGCGCTTTCACTAATTTGGAAAAGATCATAATCGGGCACTTCGAGTCCGGCCTGTTTGGCAGCATATTGGATAGAGGCCCGATAGCCCCCTAGCTCATCGACCAATTTGCCGTTCATAGCATCACCACCGAGCCAGACTCGACCCTGAGCGAATTTGTCGACAACTGCTTTATCAAGCTTGCGCCATTTCGCGATGTCCTCGACAAAGCTGTCATAGTACTGGTTTAGGCGGGTGAGCCAAATGGCTTTCTCATCGGTATTCCAGGGTCTATCCTCGGAAAAAAGGCCGGGGTGTGGTGAACGGCTTAAGATTTCTTTACGAAGATCAATTTTTTCGTAAAGTTTGCCCAAATTAAACTTGCCAAGAAATACACCGATGGAACCAGTTACAGTTAGCGGCTGAGCGAAAATGCGGTTGGCTGGTGCAGAGATAAGATATCCACCGCTGGCTGCCACGTCCCCCATCGATACGATAACCGGCTTTTTACCACCGGCGGTTTGAATTGCAGATGCTATTTCGTAGCTGGGCAAAATTTCCCCGCCGGGACTGGATACTCGAATAACAATCGCTTTGGTCAGAGGATCGGCTGCTGCCTGCTGAATCTTTTTCTCCATTCTTTCAGTTGTGATTTCTCGGTGCCCCCAAAAAGCTGCAAAAGGTATTCTTCTCCGAAGGATATCTCCCTGAGCTGCTACGACGGTGATCCGGTGGGGGAGCCCCAGGGAGTCTCTTTGCACGGCAAGTTCATCACGTATCGAGGCGCCTGCACGCCTGGTTTTTTCAACAACCTTGGAATACCCCTCCAACGAATCGACTAGGCCAGCCTTAAGGGCCTGTTCGGGGCCGTACAGGGCCGACCGGATGATCTCGTCCCATTTGTCTTGATGAATACCCCGCGATTTTTGCAGAAGCTGGACAATGATTTGCTCCGCCTTTTGCAAGCGATCGAGCGTCTGCTCCTTTTCCGCAGCCGAACTTTCTTTCTGGGTGAACATTTCAGGCGCTGATTTGTACTGCCCCTTTGCCAGAAACTGTCCCTCGATTCCAATTTTATCGAGGGTCCCCTTCAGGAAGTAGCGTTCTGAGCGCAAACCCATCAACCGAAGTTCTCCTCCTTTTTCCATGTGAATTTGGGTGGCTGCTGCAGCGATAAGGTATTCCTTTGTTCCAGCATTTCCCAGGAAGACAATAACCTTTTTCCCCCGTTCCCGGAGACTGAGCAAAGCTTCGTGCACATCTTGCGCGGCAGAAAGCCCCAGCGGGAAACCAGGAATGTTTAAAAGCACGGTCGAAACCGCACGATCTTCTTCTGCTCCTTTTAGCAATTTTAGAAATTCCGCCAGCGAGGTCTGGCCCTTTGAGAACCAATTTCCTCGAGTGCTCTCTTCGCTGAGTGTGGATTGGGTTTCTGTCTTGAGCACGACTTCAGGCTTAATGAACGAGGGATAGGGTCGAGAGGCCAGGGAAAAAGTGGTTCCCAGGCGCCTATTCGATGAGGGCTGGGCCACTGTGTTGAGTGAAGCTATCGTCAAGTTCAGTTGAATGCCGGCTTGAAACTTATGCCGAGAATGATAGCCCGCTCTAATCCAAAGTCCCTCAAGAGCCTGGATGCCAGCGCCTGCCTGATAGTCCCAATGTTTGAAAAAATTACTTGAAGGAGTTTCGAAGTCGGCTGCCACTTCCAAATATTTCCATGGCCGAACGGTCGTGCCAAAAGTCATGAGCGTGGGAACCAGTACGCCGTTCACTGTGGGTTGATTCAGCGTGTTTGCAAGCAGTCCGAAACTGAGTCGCGGTGTTGGACGAAACTGTATTCCTAGGTCTAGTGAATTTAGATGATCCAGGGAAGCAAAGTCAGAACGGGTAAAACGGTACCGGCTGCCAAGATACCAAAGGGGATGAATAGGAACCCCCAAGGCAATACTGTAGCGTGAATAGTTACCACCTGTTTCTGCCTCAATTTTTTCTGAACCAATACCAAAATATCCAATAGAAGCTGCAAAACTGTATTCGTCAGGAAGATTATCGTTTCCTCCGTAGCCAAATGAGGAAAGTAAGCCTAGGCCGTTTAACTCGGTTTGAAACCCCAGCGCTGCAGGATTAATAAAAACACTTCGCCCATCGTAGGCGTTGGAAACAAAGGTGCCGTAGTGCAAGTTTTCATGTAAGGGTAGGCTAAAGGCCCAACAAGCACCAAGAACCATTCCTATTAAGATCCAACTAGCCTTTGCAAGCATTTGCTCTCCATTTCTCAATTCTCAGCGCTAACGGCCGGTCCTTAATGTCAATAGTCCAACCGGCGTAGAAAGCAATGGACAATTGCTTTGAGCAGATGAGCGACTTATCGGCGCCAGAATCTTCCAGCGCTTGGGAGGCAGTCAGTAAATTTTCAACCATCGGCCAATGTAATTTTGTCTTTTCTTTGTAGGCGGGCAATCCCAGAAGAAGCGTTTTGTCTGGGTATCTTTCAAAGAAGACTCTGGCAAAAGCTAGAGACTTCTGAACCAGCCGTTCGTACTCAAAAGCCTTGGTCAACCCTGTATCGTAAACCATCAAATCGAGCCCATCGCACTCTGATGCAATAGCCAGAGCTCGGGTGGGCAACCAGGAAAGGCCGGGTAGTTTCGTGTCAGAAACTGGCGGTATGGCCAATCGAAGCTTGAAGTGCGCATTGAGCACTTTGCGCAATTGTTTGAGAAAGGGTGCGAGCCAGGGCGGTGGTTCCGGCAAAGGTTCAATATCAAGCTCCACGCCTTGAAAGCAAGGAGCGGCAAGAAGTTGATTGAGCTCAGTACCCAGGCGTTGCCCCGCTTCCGGCAAAAGCTGCTCATTTTGCGAAAGGCGATGAGATATCCAGGCAACCAGCGGTATTTTATTCCTGCAAGCCGCTTCCATATTTCCAATATCTTCCGTTGGTTTAACATGCCCATTGGTGCTGAAGACTCCCCATTTGAGCAATACGCTGTCCGGCCGAATCTGTGAAATAAGTGGACGAATATTATGGGGCTTTTGAAACCAATAGCCTGCCGCGCTCACCCAAGCAGAGTGAAGGCCAAATAGTAATGTCACCCAAAGAGTTGTTTGCATAATGCATTGATTTTAGACTGTTGGCTTTGATATGTGTACCTTATGGATGCCCTTGAAAGAGAACGGCTAAGAAAGAAGATGGCCATTCGCATGATGGCCTTCTTGGAAAGCGGAGGCAGTGTCAGCTGCGTGAGTGGGCATTATTATGATGAGCCTCACCCATGCGATTTGTGCCTCGATAGTCACGCAACCGATCTACTGGTCATTAAGAACCGCTCAGGAAAAAAACTTAGGGTTGCTTCCAATTGTTTAATGGAAATGGTGCGGTTTCAAGTGGCTGAGGTGGATGATTTCCCTCGATGGTTAGAGAAGTTGAAAGAGCTAAGAGTGGAAGCGGAAAAACGCAAACAACAAGCACTGTTGCTTCGGGAAGAGGAACGCCAGCGGCTGGGGCGTAAAGTCATTGTGAGAAAGCGGCAGCCGAATGCTTAACCTATCTATACAATAATGTCCGCCCCTTCGCCCATAATCGAGACGCTTGCTATCGGTGATGAACTGCTAGTGGGTACCGTGTCGGATACCAATTCATCTTTTGTTGCTCACCATCTTTTTGCTGAAGGGGTTCGTCTTTCACGTACCACGGTAGTACCAGACGAACCCGTGGCGATTCGTGAAGCACTGCGCGAGTGTGGTAATCGTTGCGATGCACTCATTTGCTTCGGGGGCTTGGGGCCCACTACAGACGATAGAACGGTAGATGTGGTTTCACAATTACTGGGGACCAGACCGATTTTTCATGAACCGTCCAAGCGTAGGCTTACTGAGTTCTATGAAAGGCGCAACCGAGAAGTGGATGAATGTGCCTTGCGGCAAGTGCGTTATCCGGAGAAAAGCCTGGCTTTCGAAAATCTCACGGGATTAGCTCCCGGTTTCTGCTTCCAGGTGGGGAAGTGTACCTGCTACTGCTTGCCAGGAGTGCCTTTAGAAATGGAAGCCATGTTTACGCAAAGCGTTCTTCCCCTCATGAACAGCACTTGGAATTTTCGGAAACATCCCATTCTTTCTCGAACCTTCCGATGCATAGGTATTCATGAATCCGAGCTTCAACGTCAGTTAAACGTAATTGAGGAGCAATTGGGAAGCGGTTGCTGGTTAGGTTATCGTACAATTTATCCTGAAAATCATGCCACGCTTTATTTCAGAAAAAAAAGTTCGGATGAACAGACGCATTTCAACCAGCTGTGCGGAAAACTTCACAGCGTATTGTCCAAGTGGTGTTATAGCGAAGACAACCAATCGTTGGAACAAGTGGTGCTGGGGGAGCTAGCCAAGAGGAACTGGCGAGTAGCACTGGCTGAATCGTGTACCGGTGGTTTAGCGCTGCATCGGTTGACTCGCATTCCCGGAAGTTCCGAACAAGTCTGGGGGGGGTGCGTTGCCTACCAAATTGAAGCAAAAGACAAGATGCTCGGTATACCCCTCAAAACAAAGGAGATGGCTGTATCCGCCCAATGCGCTCAAGCAATGGCCGCTCATTTAAAAGATTTAAGCGGGTGTGAAGTCGCAGCAGCCATTACAGGGTATATGGGGCCAACTGGGGGCACATCCGTTGACCCCATCGGTACCCTTTATATGTCTGCGATAGGCGAAAGAAGCCTGCAAAAGCATCTAGTGCAAACCGGTCGCTCACGAGAGCAAACGCAATGGGGCGCTTCCTCACACCTTCTCAATCTTGTGAGAGTGCTTTTGCAAGGTCCTCGCTCCTGAGCCCTTCATGGCGGATCTCCGCTGGGTATGCACATTGCGGGCCCTAACGGATCTCGTTCGGCCTATTCTTCGTCTTGTCCACCCATCGAACCGATACCGTAACCAACCGCGGCGCCTCCAAGCGCACCGGTTACTGCAGCGGTAGTGGCTGAGTGATCAGTCGCCTCGCAGCAGCAAGAGGGCTTCTCTGCTGCAGTGGCTTTTTTGCGAGGAGCCATTCTTTTTGCTGCCTTTCGTGTTGCCGGCCGCCGAGAAGCTTTCCTTGCTTTTGGTCGCTTCTTTGGTGCACGCGCTCTTTTGGATGCGCTCATTTTTCTGCCGGCTGGTTTCCGTTTCGCTGCGCTTTTACGTCGTGCCTTCTTTTTTGCCATAATGTCCTCCCTCTAATAGCGATTTGCGCCTCAACTGAACGCGAATCATAAGAATATTCGGTAAAAAGTCACCTTACTTCTTGCACCGAATAACATATATGAAGAAAATCGGGCAAGCAATTTGACGACTTTCGTATTGCAATAAATGAGAAAAAAGTTTATCCATTAAAGGTACCCGCTTCCTTTTAAATCTTGCTAAGGCAATTCAGGATCGAATTTGTTTCCTGATGCTAGATTTAAAGGGAGGTGGGTGCATCTTGAAACGCTTGTCTTTTTTGGTTTTAGGTTAGACGTCATTAACAAGTGAAGTTCTTAGTGGGTGGGGGGAAATATGGCCAAAAAGGCAATCAAGTCTTGCTCATCATCGTCAAAAAATAAGTGTAAAACCAGTAACTTGCAGCAGAAGCCCTGTCACAAAAAGGCGGGACGAGCCTCAGTTGTCCGGATCATAAAGGCAGCCCCTGCTGCCACCAAGACTGAAGCGAAGCATTGCGAGGGAACCCCGAAGGCGAAAGGGAAAAAGAACTTGTCTCAGAAGTTGCTTGAGGCGGTTGAGAAGAGGAAAAAAGCCGGTGCACCCCGTGCGCCGTTCTTCGGGAGGCCCAAACGCAGGGGGCGTAGGCCGCGCAATTCTGCTGAGTATGTTCCGATGCATCAGCAAGAAGAAGACTCTTACGTACTTGAGTCGGAGTATGAGGGTCTCGAACTTGATACGGGTATTAAGGTTGGCGAACACCATGACGACAATTCGATGAGTTTCGAGCGACTCGAGGATTTTGACGAAGAGCTCAACTTTGACTGGTAATTTGTAGCGTCACGGTATCGGTTCATGCACAACGACATAGACTTCCTCAATGGAGCGGTCTGTTGTCGACTGTATGATGTATTCAACCCCGTCAATAAGAGCGGAATCCCATTTCTTGGGAAGCTTTTGCATTTTCTTAAGAAGAAAACCGGCTAGCGTCTGGTAATCCTCATCTTTTGGTATCGGAATTCTTAGGAGTTCTCGTATATCATCAATCTCCATGCGAGCATTCACGATGTAAGAATTTTCCCCGATCCGGTAATAGAGTTTCGGGGGTTCGTCATATTCATCTTCAATCTCACCCACCACCTCTTCCATGACATCTTCCATTGTAATAATACCCTCAGCGCCTCCATACTCGTTGACTGCAACAGCCATGGGTTTTTCACGAAGTTCAAGCAGAAGCTCATCCAGTGGTTTGCTTTCGGGCACGAAAAATGGGGGTTGCATGATGGATTTAACAGGTGCTGCCAAATCAATAGTTCGAAGACAATCAAATCCGACCAGAATACCTGTCACTCGGTCAACCCTGTCGCGATAGACTGGGATTCGGGAATGTCCCGTGTCACTCAGTATCGTTATGGCTTCCCGGATCGACTGGTTTTCCTCGATAGCCACCACATCAATCAAGGGGCGAAACATCTCTTTCACGGTTATTTTGCCAAATTCCAGTATTTTCTCAATCAATGCTCGCTCGGAAGCGGTGACATCTGTTCCTCTGCTTGCCGGTAGGGCTCCTTTTATTTCTTCACGGGAAAGAAAAAAACTTTTTGCAGGGTTTTCAGCAAAGAGTAACTTCAGAGTTTTGGCATATAGACTCAGAAGTTTGGTGAAGGGGTAAAGGATAAAGCTCGAAAGATACAGAAGCCGGCATACCTTTAAACACGCATTATCAGCGCGAGCGCGTCCCAGTGTTTTGGGAACAAATTCGCCAAATATCAGAATGGCTGGAGTTAAAAGAGCCAGTATGACCCATTCTTTTGAGTAACCATAATTTTGGATTAGATATAGCGTGGCAATGGTTGTGGAACAGTTGATCGCAAGTGTGGTTCCAACGACGGTAGTAGAAAAAAGAGATTCCGGATTAGTCAGCAAGTACTTAGCAATCAAAGCATAACGATTTCCTTCTTTTGCCTCGCGAAAAAGTTTTGCCCTGTTTGCGGATATAAATGCAATTTCGGAGCCTGAAAAGAACGCTTCTACAGCAATGAAAAAAGCAATGACTAACACGACGATGGCTAGCCCCATCAAACGGCGCTCCTCTCAGATTTTCGCTGGATCCGAAAGAGTGCATTCAGCACATCTTCAAGCGTAACAATCCCAATGTGGCGGCCGAACTCGTCAACGACCAATGCCATGTGTACTTTCTTGAATTTAAACTCACCGAACAATTTGGAAATCTTTTTATGTGTCGATACAACGTATGGGGGAAAGACTGCCTTACGCAGTACGTGGCGTTCCCGCATTGATCCGGGGTTAAGCAGGAGCTTAAGCAATTCTTTTATATAGAGGATTCCGATCACTCTGCTGTTTTCTTCGGATAAAACCGGAATGCGTGAAAATGTCTTGTTCTTGATTGCTGCCAAGACTTGCTCAGGTGAAAGGGAATCGAGGACGCAAGACACTTTGCTCCATGGAGTCATCACGGAAGATACGGTTAAGTCACTGAAAGTGAATACATTAAAGATAAGCTCCTTTTCTTCTTTTTCTAACGAACCGCTTTCTGCCCCCACTTCAACCAGCGTAAGAAAGTCTTTTTCGTTTACGGCTGAAGGAGGGGCCGGATGGATTCCCAGGACTGAAATGATCTTTCCGCTCATCTTAAGAAAAATTTTTCGGATGGGTGTCAGCAACCAGTGTGCTGCTCCAATAGGATAGACAGCAACGGAAGCCACCAGCGCAGGCATTCTGAATGCGATGATTTTGGGCAATACTTCAGAAAATAATAAAGTCAAACTGGAAGATAATAGAACCGATCCCAGAATCAGAATCTCGTACCGCGAAGAGTGGAAATGTGATTGAAGGAATTCAGCAACCAATGTGCCAATCAGGATGTTCAGAAACTCGTTGCCGATTACGAAAGTTGCAAGGAGTGCATCCGGTTGGTATACAAGAGCCCGTATTCTACGGTAAAGATTGGGGCGTGCTGACCGCAACGATTCGAGCTGGGAACGAGACAGAGAAAGTAACGAGGCCTCTGATGCCGCAAACACACCGGCAAAAAACAGTATGAGGGGGATGACGACCACGGATACGTGGATGAGCACGGCCAGTTCCTTAGTAGGTATAAACTATTATTGTATTCGGCAATGATTCTTTAAGTCAAAAATGGAGCAAAAATCGCAAATTGACTTGGGGCAGTTAGAGCAAGTGGCTTTTGCTGTGCAATGGAAGGACGACTGTTGCGTCCTAATGGATCAGACGAAATTGCCCGGTGAGGAGACTTACCTAAGGTGCAAAGATTACCGGGAAGTTGTCCGTGCCATTAAAGAGTTAATTGTGCGCGGGGCACCCGCCATTGGGGTGGCAGGGGCTTATGCGGTCGCTCTTGCAGCAAAACAGGCTTTGCAGTTGGCATCCGCGTCTGAGCAGATGGGCTTCTTTGAAAAGGCCACAGCTGAAATTTCTGCTGCTCGCCCCACCGCGAGCAATTTACGGTGGGCAGTGGAGCAGATGAAGGCAGTAGTGAGAGATCGATGGGGTGCAGGAGCATTTGAAATGCTGAATCAACATGCCATCCGCATCCATGAACAAGACGTGAGTTGTAATCGGGCGATTGCTGGTTTTGGTGCTCCCCTAGTAGTGCCTGGCGAAGTGATTACGTATTGCAATGCGGGTGAACTTGCAACAGGTGGAATAGGCACAGCCGTTGGAGTGATTATTGAAGCGTTCCGTCGTGGACGTGTCAGTCGCGTCTATGTTTGTGAAACACGTCCCGTACTGCAGGGGTTACGGTTAACCGCTTGGGAAATGCACAAACGAGGCATACCGTTTACGGCGATTTGTGACAACATGGCTGCAACTGTGATGAAGCAGAGAAAGGTGACGGCGGTCATTACAGGCGCCGACCGAATTGCAGCGAATGGTGATGCTGCGAATAAGATTGGGACGTACGGGCTAGCTGTGCTTGCCAATCATCATCAAATCCCGTTTTTTGTAGCAGCTCCCAGCTCAACTTTCGATTTAGAAACCCCGACTGGCGCACAGATTCCCATTGAAGAGCGTTCTGGAGAAGAGATCATTGGCATTCTCCGAAACAATCGACCAAAATTCCCCCTCCCGGTGTTTAATCCGTCTTTCGATGTGACGCCTTCAAGCCTAATTTCTGCAATCATCTGCGAGAAAGGGGTGGCAAAGCCGCCCACGCAGAAATCAATTGCTGATTTGTTCAAGGGTTAGCGAAACTTTCCCCCTCTGTGATATAAAGGTCCAATGAAGCAGACGACAGCAAGACCCCCTGAATTCCGCGTTTTTGTCAAAGAATTCGGGGAGCGGCTCTATAATTTTTGCTACTACATGGTTGGAGAAGAGAATGGTGCAGAGGAGTTGGCGCTGGAAACATTTCGTGAATTTGGCGGCCGATTCCGAAGAAAGATGGCCGGTATTACTTGGGAGCCATTAGAAGCTCGTGTTTCACTCTTTGGAATTGCATGGCGTAATATTCGAGAACATCTGGAGAGCAAGGGACAGCAACTTTGGGCGATGCCACCCAATGGGCGGGATACCCGATTGTTAAAGGAGTTCGATCTGGATTTGCTTGCAAAATGGGACCAGTCCGATAGAAGCGAGAGGGCTATCAAGAAAATAGAGCAGCCATTTGTGGGACGCATCAGCCGCGTGGATCCCGAACAGCGGGCAGCTGTTGTCCTTAAGGATATGCTGAAATTTGATGATGAGGAGATAACGCGTATCTTGGCCGTACGCTGGGGCATTCATCGTCATCGCCTGCATAGAGGGCGAATCTCCCTCTGTGAGAGTCTGAGAGGGAGTAGTAACGAGATAACAGCCGAGCTACAATCGAGAAACAAAGCCCGGTAAGTGTTGAGGTGCTGTCCGTGGAGACAAGTTGTTTCTTTTGTGAAAATCTACTTTCGGACTACATTGAAGGTGTCCTGCCGTCCGTTCGCCATGAACAATTAAGGAAGCATCTTGTTGGATGCCAGACCTGCCAAAAGTTGCACGATGACCTAAAAACTACGTTAGGACTTCTGGAATTGTTTCCGTCCCGGCCTCTTACCCATGAGATGGGACTAAAAATAGTGGAGGCATCCGAAGCCGGAAATACGACGAAAGGATGGCGACTCTTCTTTGCGCGTGTGTCCGCCGCAGTGGCTGTGCCCGTGTTGTTAATTGCCCTGTTTGCGCTTGCTTTTCCCGATGTCCTGCCGCTGGTAGGCTGGTTCCGGAACGTGAATAATGAATCGCAATTCGGACGGTACTATCCTTTGAGCCAAGGAGCTGCCGAAATTCTGGATGAACAATCCACTTGGCTGCACGCTCGTGAACCGCTGATGGGGAGCGTGTGGGAGGAGGGTGGCTTGTCGCCAGAAGAATTCGAAAAAGTATTTCAAGTAAAGCCATCCGTAAAACAAGACAGCCGGTAAAAATCTTCCTTTAAATGTACATGACGGGACCCAACGGGTTCGTAAGGCGCTTTCCTCCAAAAAGGGGTGCACTTTGCGTGGGAAAAGCCTATATTTTCTTGACGAGTTCTATCGAGGAGGGAGACTTGAACACTTGGCTCAATCGAATTGCGATTTTGACGGCGGTCCTTACATGGATTTTGGTCGTGGTGGGTGCTCTGGTGACCAGTACCGGCTCAGGTCTTTCAGTGCCCGATTGGCCCTTGTCTTTTGGACAGTTTTTTCCCCCTATGGTGGGCGGCGTTCTATTCGAACATGGGCACAGAATGATTGCTGGTGTCGTGGGTCTTCTGGCGATTGTTCAAGCCATTTTTGCTTTTCTGGTTGAGAAAAGGGGATGGGTCAAAGCGCTTTTTGCATCTTGTGTTGCTTTGGTCATTGTACAGGCGGTTTTCGGCGGTTTGACTGTGTTACACCAGCTTCCTGTAGCTCTGTCGGTTGTGCATGCTTGCCTTGGACAATTATTTTTCTGTCTCGCGATCATTGCAGCGGCGGTGACCCTTCCTGCCTGGAACAAACAATATGAGCCGCTTTCTGATTCTGGTTGGTTATCTACTCGTACTCTATGTATTTTATTATTCAGCAGTTTGTTCGTGCAATTGCTCCTCGGGGCTTATATGCGCCATCTTAATGCGGGGCTTGCCATACCAGATTTTCCTCTTTCATTTGGCTCAATCGTGCCACCTTTTTTGTCAGAAAAAATTGCAGTTAATTTTGCGCACAGAGCGTGGGCCCTACCCGCGAGTGCGCTGGTCGTATGGGTGATGTCTAGAATTTATATCCAATTCTCAAACCGGTTGGGCCTTGTAGGACTGGCTGGGGTTTTGGCTTGGTTGGTAGTCTTACAACTCATGTTGGGAGCGTTGATCATTTGGCTCGGGCGGCCTGTTGGGATTGCATCAGCTCACGTGGCGGTAGGAGCGTTGGTGCTCGGGTGTGTCTGTTTGCTCACCGTTATTATTTTCCGGCTGCATAGCAATAAGACGGCATTCCCAAGGGCATGAAGCCAAAATTAGAAATCGTACGTTCATACCTGCAACTCACTAAGCCACGCATCTGTCTGCTTGCGTTGGGAATGGCCACTGTAGGTTTTGTTTTCGCAAGCGACCAGCCGGCAGATTGGCAAAAACTGTGGTTTGCGCTTGCGGGAACCGCCTTCATAGGTGCTGCTGCCGGAGCTCTCAATCAGTATCTTGAGCGTGATATCGACTGCCAAATGAGGCGTACACTCGTTCGTCCCATTCCATCTGGAATAATTTCTCCCCAACGTGCGTTTAGCTTTGGTATCTACTGTGCTGTCTTTGGAGTGGCTACGCTGCTTTATGCAGTCAACTTCCTGACTGCCGCATTGGGGGCGGCAACATTGGTTTTCTATCTCGGAGTTTATACCCCATTAAAACGTACTAGCCCGATATCAACCTTTATGGGAGGTGTTGCGGGGGCCGTGCCGCCGTTAATGGGCGTAACAGCGGCAACGGGTTTGCTGCGTTGGGAGGGTTTACTGCTGTTCTCGGTCCTGTACTTTTGGCAAATTCCACATGCTATGGCCGTGGCCTGGATGTTTCGCGACGATTTTACTCATGCTGGCTTGCCGCTCTTGCCTGTCCTAGATGAGGAAGGTTGGGTGACTTCAATCGCAGCTGTGCTTTGCTCCATGATTCTTCTTCCCATTGTCTTATTGCCATGGTTTTGGGAAAAAACTGGGGCTCTTTATTTCTGGGGTGGTACTTTACTGGGAATTATTTATTTCGGCTTTGCACTCAGTCTAATGTTCAACAGAAGCCTGGTTGCAGCCAAGCGCCTGTTCGTCTATTCTCTTGTGTACTTGCCTTCACTAGGTTTCTTACTGATGTGGGACAAAAGGGTTTAGCAATCATGCAAGAAAATGAACAAGAAAACGAAATTGAAATCCTAGAACAGTCTGAGCAATCGGAGTGTTCGTGTCTTGCCGAAATTAACTCAGTTTTAAAGAAAAACTTCGACGGCGGCGATTACACGTATAAGATTTTGATCTTTCGGCCTGACACCAGAAAAAAGATTTCTAAACGCTTACATGACATAAATGGTTCATTGAGGACGCTTCAGCTTGCCAGTAAAGCCATTCAGTCTGGATACCAGTTCAATGACAACAAAGCGCAGGCTAAAATCGATGCTATCATGAAGGCTATTGGCACGCTTGAGAGAGAAACCTTATTTCTTAGAAAGCTCTATTCGTAGCCGCAATTCTTATATTAGATGTCTGAGATCTTCTAAGTGCTTTTCTGAGAGTGTTCTCAGGCGCGCTGATAACGTGCTTCTCGCCAAGCCTACTTCCTTAGATAACCGGCGAAGCGATAACTTGCCATGTTTGAGGTTCAGTTTCTTAATGAGCTCAACAAGAAGCAGATTGCTGAGCGAGTCGAATGAAAGAGGAGACAGCGTGTCCCACCTAACGGTTAGTTCGTGTTTCCTGATGGGATCATTTGCGGGATTAACTGCTGTCTTTTGGGGTTCATGACTGTTTGTCTCGCGCTCCACTCCTTTCCAAATCCTCTCCGGGATTGCAAGGGGAGTAAGAAGCTTGTTGATGTGGAATTCGGTCATTGCTCTCAAACAATTTCTTAATTCCCGGACATTGCCTGATTTCCAATCAAGGCTGCACAGTACGTCGATTGCTGGCTCAGTAATCAAATAGGGTCCGCCAGGCATGGTTTCACAAAAATGTTTAACCAAGACTCGGATTTCTTCTGGACGCTCACGCAAGGGCACCAACTTGATTTCGCCCTCGCAAAGCCGCTGCCATAAATCCTTACGGAATTTCCCTTCCTTCACGAGATGGGGTAATGGCTCATTCGTTGCTGAAAGAATCTTCACTTGAATAGGTTTGGGTTGAGTGGCCCCCACTCGGATCAATTCCTGGTTTTCCAAAACTCTCAGCAGGGCCACCTGAGCGGAGGGGCTTAGGCTAGAGACTTCGTCCAGGAAAATCCAACCTCCGGATGCTGTTTCCAAAAGTCCCTTCCTATCGAACTGGGCCCCAGTGAAGGCACCCTTAACGTGGCCGAAAAGCTCACTCTCAAGAAGAGTAGGTGCAATGGCTCCACAGTTTACTCTGACGAAAGGTGTATTTTCTGGAAGGTGATAAGCGAACAAGTCTGCAACCATCTCTTTTCCAGTGCCGGACTCTCCCTCAACATGAACTGAAGATATGGCTGATTGAATAATGAAAGGTATTCGCTTGGAAATGCGTTCCAAGGATTCTCCTGCAAAGGCAGGCTTCTTCCGTTTGGATGGGAATACAGTGTTCGACTCCGTACGCCCCTTCTTCAACCTTGCAAGCATATAGGATGTATATACTCGGAACCCAAGCTCACGTTCATCCGAGCGCTTGGAAAGAAAATCATCAGCACCCGAGTTTAAGCTCTCTGCAATCGTGCTGACATCATCCATTCCGGAGCACATTAAAATGGTAATTTCGGGAAAAGCCTCTTTGGTCTCCCGTACTAACGAAATACCCTCTCGGGTTGAGTCGTCCAAGTGAATGTCCAAGATAGCAATGTCAGGCGCGGGTTGTGATTCCAATCGTCTCTTATATTCAACAACCGAACCAACCGATTCGACTCCAAAAGACGTACCCATGATGGGCTTTTCAAAAGCTTGTGCCACTCTCTCTAATTCGAAAGGGTCATCATCCAAATGTACAATACGTAACGTTTTATCCGACGGAGCAGAAGATTTCATGGTTTATCTCCATGTGGGAAGACCTATCGGTACTTCCTCGTTGCAATCATGCCTAAAGCAGGAACTGTGCCACTGGTTTACTGGCTACGGAGCTTTGTCGTAATCGTTTTCAAATGAAAAAACAAGCAAATGCGGCCCAAATTTAGTCCACGGTGGGCGATTTTTGTTCCAAATCCACTCCTATTGATGAACATCGAGCAAGAAAGTCGTTGAAATTACGATATAAATTGGCGCGCCAGAGAGGATTCGAACCCCTGACCT
>JACQOU010000271.1 GCA_016207775.1 Deltaproteobacteria bacterium | reverse complement strand
GCGTAATACTGGGCTGCAAACAGACGAAAGAGGCGCTAGTGATCGATCCGGGGGATGAAGCAGCCAAAATTTTGTCAGAAATTGATAAAGAAAACCTTAAGGTAAAATATATTATCCATACTCATGCACACTTTGACCACATTGGAGGCACCGGCGAGATACACAAAAAACTTGCAGTGCCGACGTGCCTGCACAAAAGCGATTTACCGCTTTATGAAAACCTCCCTAATCAGGGATCATCGTTCGGGATGAGCTTCGATTCGGCACCTCCCATCGAGAAATTCCTTCAAGACGAAGAGATTTTGGAATTCGGAAACCACAAGCTTCAGGTCTTGCACACGCCTGGCCATAGCCCCGGAAGTATTTGCTTTAAACTGATGGGCGGACCGGAGTATCTGTTTTCTGGCGATACCCTTTTTAAGGAAAGCATTGGCAGATCAGATTTCTGGGGCGGTGATCATCATACTTTGATTCAATCAATAAAAAATCGGCTGCTGGTTTTCAGCTCTGAAACCAAAGTTTTTCCAGGGCACGGGCCCGCCACCGAAATCGGACACGAAAAAAAACACAATCCTTTTCTTTAACCCGGATTTTTCATTTGGAATCTACTGAACCAGCCACTGCTCGGCCACTCCGAGCTCAGCAGCCGTTCTGATGTATTGGGGTGGAAGAGCATTAGACACGGATTGTTGGACCGAATTGGGGGTTCTCGTCACTTTCGGCTGGATGACCCAGCCAGCTTGCTTCACTGGACGATTGGGTAAGTCCTGGGCAACCCTATCGGGCACCCATTTCTTCTTGGTCTGAAGATAAAGCGTCGTCTCCTTTGGTTTTGAAGTGTCTTTGCGTTCAACCATATTTGCCTGCAACCCGTACGCTACAGGCTTGAGTTTGTTTGCCACCGCCGGCGGTTCTGATGCTGCAAAACGCTCAGCAAAAAATGGCTCGTGCCTTTTCAGCACAGCAATGTGCTTATTTACTGACATGAAATATTTGAGACGGTTTTCAAACTTACGTGCATTATAGAAAGACCAATAGGGCAGGGTACCACTGGTGATCGAATTCTTTAAGTCCCTCAGTATCCAGGCAGCAAAGAAAAAACTTTTTGATGGCTTTCGCAGGTCTCTTATGGATGCCTTCTTGAATTCTACCTTGAATTGTGGGTGCTTCAGCCATTGTTTTCTTATCTGGCATATCCCTATTTCTCCCGCTTTGCCTTCGGGCAGATTTTCTCTAAAGTTGGTTTCCTGCTGTGTAATTGCAATCAACACATTCGGATCAATATCGTATTTCTTGGCGGCTCTGTGAATGCCGAGTGCATACTCGACATATTTGGAATCTTCTAAAAAAGGCTGAATGATATTGATTGCTCTGGCCACTTTCACCACTTCGCGCATATCTTGGTAGCTGAGATCCAGGATGGAACCGCAAGCCACCGCTGCTCCGGTCAGAAGAATCATCACTCCTAATTTGAATCGAATCATCACTTCCATTCCAGCCACCTAATCACAAATGACTATTGTCCACCCCTCTACAATGCAACCGTGGGGCCAATGCTAAGCAGTTGATTTTTATCATTAAAGAAGTAAACGGGGCACGGGCAATCTGTCAGGTAATTGGACAGCCGCCTGTCAAATCAATGAGTTTGTTTGGATTTCAACCATTTAGTTTGACTGCATCCTGATGCAACCTATCTGAAAAATGTTCCATAAAAAAACCCACAAATCGGGCTATTTGCTGCTCGCCCCTGAATACAAAATGAACACGGTTTACTGCTTACCTTCCCCCAACTTATTCGCAATATCCTCGAGCATTTGTTCGAACGTCGGTATGCGGTGTTTGAATATGTCGCAGAAGTGGTTGCTTACCAAACTGAGATCTGCTCCCCTTCTTAAACCAGGGGCTGTCTGAAAGTGGGCTCCGGGCACGGGCTTCAGCAAATCGGTTGGGAGCCCCAGAAGACCTGCGACTGAAAGACCAAATGTATAATAGGAATGCTTGCTCTCACCGCCCATATGGTAGGTGCCGGCCTTAGAGTGGCTTGCATCAATCAAAACACCGATCGCCTTAGCCACCTCATCGGCAGAGATAAAGCTCCTCCATTCATCGTTGATGAGCGCTGTCGGCTTTCCGTTCCACAAACCATTGAGCAGTCGGTTCAACATTGAATTCTGTCGATACCCTCCCAAACCAAACACCGTTCCAAGCCGAAGAATGAACGTATTATCGTAATGCACAAGTGCCTCTTCAGCACGGTATTTGGATTTTCCGTACACTCCAACAGGGTCCACTTCATCAGATTCACAGTAATGCCCACGCTCTCCGGAGAAAACCTTCGATGACGAGATATAGATAAACCGACTGTTGTAGCCTGTAACAATTTGAGCGATTCGACTGGGAACTTCCGAGTTGAGGTACAGTGCCTCTATTGGATTCTTCTCGCAGAGTTGTTGGTCCGTTAAACCCGCACAGTAAATAACAGCATCGGGCTTGAGAGCCATTATCGCTTCAGCAAACGGCTTTCCCTTTTGCAAAATGAGTCGGAACGTCGGCACGTTGTCGATATAGGGCATGTAACGCGCATACGTGCCACACACTCGGTAATGCTTTCTCAGATAAACTGCCAGGTTGGAACCGACTAAACTGGATATACCGACAATGACGACTTTTTTCATATTCCGAACAATCTTATCGCATTTTCCGTGCTCAGTTGAGCAATGTCTGCTTCGTTTTGGTTTCGTACCGATGCAAGCGTCTTTCCTATCAGCGGCAAATAGGAAGGCTCGTTGGGCTTGCCCCTAAAAGGCATTGGAGCAAGATAGGGGCTATCCGTCTCAATAACAAAACATTGTGACGGAACGGTCTTCGCAACTTCCCTCAACTGGCTCGCATCTTTAAAAGTAACAATACCCGAAAACGAAAGGTAAAGCCCCAGCTCCAGCGCCTCTTTCGCACTGCTTGCATCACCCGAAAAGCAATGCATCACCCCACCCCTAGGACCCAATCCCACTTTTCGAAGGGACGTAAACAGTTCACTAAAAGCTTCACGACAATGAATAATCACGGGTAGGCCAACCTGATAGGCAAATGCCAATTGAGCCTCAAAGATATCGATCTGCACTTCTTTTGGGGAATGGTTGTAATGGAAATCGAGACCCACTTCACCAATGGCAACGCATCGCTCGGGCACCCCCTCAGAGAAAATTTCATGCAACTCGACAGCACACTTTGGAAAGTCAGTCGCTTGGTGAGGGTGTAAACCCAGAGCGTAAAATACGCCCGGAAGCTTGGATGCTAATGCTCGATTGCTCTCCCAATCGGACTGTTCGGTCCCGACTGTCACAATCCGGGTGACTGAATTGCGGGAAGCACGTTCGACGGCCTGGCTCGGGTCAGCATGCTTTAGCATTGTCAGATGCGCGTGAGTATCAATCCATTCCATCAAGCTCTTTCTAATCTAGGAAACAAGGGCTGGCCCTTGGACACCAACACCTTTTGCGGGCCTTTTCCCCAGCTGGCCTTATCCATGGGACTACTCGTCTTTTCACTCTCTTTATCGCCGAGGAAGCTGAGGGCCTGGCTGGCTGATCTTGGAATAAAAGGCAGCAGGCAGAGAGAAACAATCCGAAGGCTCTCATGGCAGTGCATGAGTATTTTTTTGAGTTTATCTTGGGCAGCCGGATCTTTCTCTTTGGCGAGATTCCAGGGAGCGTTGCTTTCAATATATCTGTTTACTGACGATAGCAGACTCCACAATTGTTCAAGCGCGCGTTCAAAAGCAAACTTTTCCAGCTCTTCATGAAACTTCGGTATGATCTGCCCAGCGACTGTCCGTAATTCCGAATCCTCTGTCAGCAGGGTATTTAAGTCTAGGGGCCCCTGCCCCAGATATTTGATAATCATCGAGCAAACACGGCTAATCCCGTTTCCAAAGTCATTGGCCAAATCGGCGTTAACACGCTGGATAAGTGTATCCTTCGTATATTCACCATCCTGTCCGAAAACAAATTCCCGAAAAAGAAAAAATCGCACACCGTCTACACCAATCTCATCCGCGAGCTCAATCGGGTTGACGACATTGCCTAGCGATTTACTCATCTTGCCAGAGCCGCTCAGCAGCCATCCATGAGCGACGATTCTTTTGGGTAACGGCATGCCCAACGCCATCAAAAAAGTGGGCCAGTAAACCGCGTGAAAGCGCAGAATATCTTTGCCCACCAAATGCACGGCCTGGGGCCAAAAGTTTGGAAACTTTTCATCTCCGTCCAAAGGACCCAGAGCCGAAACATAATTCGTTAGAGCATCAAACCATACATAAACCTTATGTTCGCGCGTAACGTTTGGATCCGGCGGCATCGGAATGCCCCATTGAATCGTCGTGCGGCTGATACTAATGTCCTTTAAACCCTGTTTAATAAAAGAAACCACTTCGTTTTTTCGTGACTCCGGAAGAATGAACCCGGGGTTCTGTTCGATATGATGAAGCAACTTATCTCCATAAGCCGACATCCTGAAGAAATAGCTCTCCTCCTGGAGCCGCTCCACAGGGCGACCGCAATCAGGGCAACAACCATTCACCACTTGAGTCTCAGTCCAAAAGGCTTCATCGGGAAGACAGTACCAACCCTCATAATTTCCCAAATAGATATCTCCGCTATCCATCAAGCGTTTGATCAAATGCTGAACAACTTTCTTGTGTCGCTGCTCCGTCGTTCGGATAAAATCGTCGTGAGTAATACCGTATTTAACCCACGCCTGTTTGTAGCGCTCGACCACTCGATCCGCCAGCTGCTGGGGTGTCTCCCCCAGCTCTTTTGCCTTCTTTTGTATCTTTTGACCGTGCTCATCGGTGCCGGTTAAAAACCAAACCTGCTCGCCTTTGAGTCGATGGTAACGTGCCAAAACATCCGCAGCTACCGTCGTGTAAAGGTGACCAATGTGAGGAACATCCGTGACGTAATAGATAGGCGTTGTAACGTAAAATTTTTTACTCATCGGTAGAATGGATTAAAACCCAGTTGGAATGGGAACGCAAACGGGGATTGCAAGGAACTGCTTAGCTCTTACGAAGCAAAATGAGTTAACAGATAGCTTTCAAGCATCAGAGCGCAGTTCGCATTGGAACGCAAACGCCCTTCCAGAGCAACACACTCGTCAAAAGCATCCAGCCAGCTAACGGAAGAGAGAAAAGGCTCCGAGTTTAAACCATCCACAATTCTTTTTCGTATAAAAGATTGCAGGAACGAAACAAACTGAAGACATGTCCCCTTATCCTCGCAAAGCGTCCTAAGCTCCGTTGGATCCCCATTTTCCATGAAATTTTTGAGGAGACCCTCAAAGGCAACCTGGCGATCTGAAGCAACGCAAGCCAATTCATCTGGCGGCTCGAACGAAAATTGCAGACATCGTGACAGAACTGTCGGCAGCAAGGAACCCGCTTTGGTGGTTAGCAAGAAAAAATAACGATTCGGCGCAGGCTCTTCCAATGTTTTAAGGAAAGCATTGCTTGAAGCCGCTGTCATGCGATGGCATTCATCCAAAAGACAAATCTTGGAGGTGGCCTCCATGGGACTGAGAACCATCTGCCGACAAATTTCGCGTACAGTATCCACCTTAATCGTGTCTTCGCCCTCTTCGCAAAACATCAAGACATCAGGGTGGCATTCTCTATCAATCCGCTGGCAAGTCGAACAGGAACCGCAAAAGCAGCCACTTTCTTTTTTCTTACACAGGATGAACTTTGCAACATTCTTAGCAACCGCAAGCTTGGTCTGCCGATCAGGTCCAGCCAATATAATGGCATTGTGAACCTTTCCACCATTCAGATAGGCTAAAAGCCTCTCTTGTATGGGAAGATTTCCTGGTAAGCCAAGCGCTCCAATCATAGACCTTTTCGCCTCAATTCCTTTTGCACTCTTTCAGTGATCAACTCAGCCACTTGTTCCTTTGTTCTTGTGCCGTTTACAACCAAATACCGGCTCGGGTGCCTTTTGGCCAGCGACAAAAATCCCTTCCTGACTCGCCGATGAAACGAGGCTCGCTCCTGCTCCAGGCGATCCGGCTTACTTCGCCCAACCACTCTTCGCAAGCCTTCTGAAACGGGGACGTCCAACACAATGACCAAATCAGGCAGAAGCCCTGCCGTAGCAAAATGATTGAGTTGCTCTGTCCACTTAAGCCCAAGATCTCGACAGATCCCTTGATAAACGGTTGAAGAATCGGAAAAACGATCCGATACCACCACTTTCCCCGCCCCTAAGGCACCGTTTATCGCCTCATCCACATGCTGGGCTCTGTCAGCCAAATAGAGAAAAAGCTCTGCGCGGGGCGATAAGCCTTTATATTTCGGGTGAAGGAGCAGCCTTCGAATCACCTTTCCCACCGACGTACCACCCGGCTCGCACGTGACTTCACAAGGAAGGCCACGGGCACGCAACCACCCAACCAGCCGTCGGATCTGCGTAGACTTGCCTCCCCCCTCACCACCCTCAAACGCTATCAGCATACCTTTCTTTACTCTTGCCATAGGCGGCTATCATAGACAAACTGAACCGCAACCGTTAAGAGGAATTTATTGGCGCTCGGATGGCGGAACTGGTAGACGCGTACGGCTCAGGACCGTATGGGGAAACCCGTGAGAGTTCGAGTCTCTCTCCGAGCAGATTTAAGACGTCGTGATGCCAAGGATTTCGACTGCGTTCGGGTTAGGATGAAAAGATGATTGGTAGACGAAAAAATCTGATTTTGGTAGAAAGTTCTACCAATGTTGTTGATAAGACTATAACAATGAACCCTATATTACGCGACCGAATCAACTTTTTCATAAAGCGACCCACCGAACGGGGCAGAAGGTCGTTCT
>JACQOU010000263.1 GCA_016207775.1 Deltaproteobacteria bacterium | reverse complement strand
GGGTATGCATGCTCTTACAGGCTCCAGCGAACTTCAATGCGGATAAATTTTTTCACGGAGTTTTTTGGTATCAAAAATGGGAGCTTTACAGGGGGGTCTTTACACCTGGGATAAACGATATCGCTCAGATGTGCCAGGACCTTGGACTTCCCGAGGACCTATCAGGCAAACGAGTACTGGATGTTGGAGCCTGGAACGGCTGTCTAAGCTTTGAGTGCGAGCGGAGAGGAGCGAGTGAAATCATCGCTTTGGGGCCCGAGGATCCCGTCGTTACAGGATTTCACAAGATCAGAAGAGCCGTTGCGTCTAAGAAAGTTCAGTATGTCCGAGGCTCGGTCTACGATCTGTCTCCAAGGAGGCTTGGCTACTTTAATATCGTGCTATTTTGCGGCGTGCTTTATCATTTAAGATACCCGCTTCTCGGGATCGATAACCTCAGACGAGTTTGTAAAGGAGACGTATTCATCGAATCTTACATAATTGACAGCCGCATCCCTGTTCCAAAGAACACCAGTTTGGGCGATCAATCGGCTAACCAGTTTTGTTCAGAGTTGGCTTTTCAGCCGTTTTGGCAGTTTTTTAGGAAAGATGAGCTTGCAGGTGACCCTTCTAACTGGTTCGGTCCCAATCAAACGGCAGTGCTTGAGGCCTTTCGATCTGCTGGTTTTTACATCCAGCCCAAGAAGCACCGAAAATCACGCGCCACATTCCACGCAACGGTGAGAGAAGAGCAACCGGAGTTCCTGACTATCAAGTCGTGCGAAGGAATGCACTACGATATTGTGATGTCAAAACTTTTTGAAGATGCGAATCCTGCGAGGCTCGAGAGGATTGGAAAAGTCAGGTTCATGATTGACGAATCTCTATATCTGTTAAACAGGTTGAGAAGAATTGCCAGTACTAGAATACTGGGCATATTCGAGCGCCATGTGACCTCAAATCATAAGGAAGGATGGAGGCAGAATGCTGCCTGACAGTACCATTTGGCACCTCAGTCACAGCGCAGAAGCGATGAAGATCGATGGCTGTTTCTTTGTCTTTGACTATTTTCTTCCGCCACGTTCGCCTGCAAAAAGGCTCAGCCAGGGATTCATCGATCCTCATGAGATAAAGAATGAACGGGTCTTCGTTCTTGTCTCGCACCACCACCCAGACCATTTTCATGCCAGCGTGTTTGAATGGAAAAACGTGATCTCAGACATACAGTTTGTCGTTTCTTCAGATGTTCAGCAGGTTCCGGCATTTGTTACCAAGATAAAGCCGGCCGAGTCGCTGACCACCACGAATTTTGTCGTCAAAACATACCCTTCTGCTGACGAGGGAGTGGCTTTCTCAATCTTTCTTGGAAAGCGACACATCTATTTCTCCGGCGACCATGCCTTTTGGAACTGGAGTGGTAACCCGGATAGTCTCTACTTTGATCGAATTCTTTCCCGTATGGACATCTCGAAACCCGTGGATATCGCCTTTCACGTCTGCGATGCACGTTTAGCTGGTCTTGGGTATGGAGGAATAAAGCAGTTTGCAAAGAAAGTGAGACCGAAGGTTCTAGTACCGATTCACTGCAACGGAGACTATTCGATTAACAAGAAGGTCGAAAAGGAGCTTAAGGATATGGGATTTGAAGGACGGTTTCTGTGCATTCAGAAGGACGGGGAGATATTCACCGTTTGATGCTCCCCCCCGGAGGTGTCATTTCATGATCCATCTTGATTACCTGACGCATGGATTGCAGAGAGGGATTCATTTCGCCCGTCAGACTCGCTATGCTTACGGCCGCAACAGGCTATTGGCTGAATTGGAATACCGAACGCGAGCGCTCAAAATGAAGGCTCATCCCACGATGTTAACCGTGGAGACCACGACTTTCTGCAATCTGAAATGCGTTATGTGTCCTCATGCTCTTGAAGGCCTGGTGGTGAAACGGCACATCCGTGATTCGTACATCGAATGTCTGATGCCTTTTCTGGCAACGACTTCAGTCTGTCAGTTACATGGCGTGGGAGAACCACTGGTTTCACCAACATTTTGGAATCTACTTGAAAGAATATCAAGAGACCTTCGAGGACAACCTAATTTCTCCATAAACACAAACGGCCTGCTGCTTTCCAAAAATAATATTTCCCGACTCATGGCTTCCAAGATTCAGAAAATCAATATTTCGATGGATGCTGCCACAGAACGGACTTATTCAAAACTCCGGGGCGGAAATTTCTTGAAGTTGAAAAAGAATATTGGAGCCTTGGTGAGCGCAAAAAATTCATACCGACGACACGATTTGAAGATTTGTATCAACATGACGTTAATGCGCTCGAATATCGAGGAGCTCTCTGATTTTATGTATTTCGGGAAAACTCTGGGTGTCGACGAGGTTGTGTTTTGGACACTGAATGAAGGTGACTATTTCGATCGGCCCTGGGTAGTAGACAAAGAAGGCTTTCGTTTTTCATATTCTGATGAAAAACCCACGCGTCATCCTGTTCTCTTTAATTCCATGATCCAAAAGGCCATGAGCCTTTCAAAACAAATTAAGATGCCCATTGATAGAAAGCGCGCTCTTGCCTCTCTTATCCGGCAGGATTGTGAAATGTTATCATCGGGTAGGGATAGGGTCACGATTAGTCAGTGCAAGGCGCCTTGGAGCTGGATGACGGTTTTAAGTGACGGAAGTTGTCGCTCATGTTGCCACATGGTGAGTCCGATCGGCAGTCTGAATGACAACTGCGTCGAAGACATATGGAATAGTGAGATTATGCAGCAGGTTCGAGCATCCATTTCGAAGAATCGGGTACCTCCGAATTGTCGAGGCGCAACTTGTCGATTTGTTCGGGGTAGCAGCCGAGAAGCCGGCAACAGCGCTTGCTAAACGGCCTGCCTACGCCGAGTCTAAAGGGTTTGTCTAATGGACACTTTTGCAACGGGTGGCTGGATAGGGAGACTAGCTGGGCTTCATCGGACATGGGTTTGCTATCTGGGCCTAATAAGATGTGGAATACCCTTTCCCACCGGCTGTGTCCTGGGAACGGCGATTTCAGGCCTCAGCGAAGGCATCGCTTTGTTGGCGCTTGCTCCCGTCTTGGAGATCGGGATGGGCCATCAGGTTGGCTCGTTTCTGGGAACATCCCTTCTGGCAGCTGGCTCGGGTTTTCCCAAGAAGGCCATGCTGTTGGGCCTTGCCACTTTTACCGTGCTTGGGACTTTTTCCACGCTGTTAAACTACCGTGTCAAAATCTCGATTGCTAAATTTCAGGCGAGCCTGGAAGAGCGGCTGAGAATCAAATTGGCGTCCGCAGTGTTCCACATGGATTGGCAAAGCTATTCGGACCTCAAGATGGGAGAACTGGCAAAGGCGATGCTTGCCGACGCAACGTTTGGCGCAACCGGCACCACGAGGGTCATCCTGGCGGCAAGTTCGCTGATCGTGGTAATAGTTCAATTCGCGATAGCCTCCTTTGCTTCCCCCAGGTCAACATTTCTTGTGATGATGTTTGTCCTTTTGATGGTGCTCTTTAACAATATCATCGGAAAAAGACGCGACTCGTCTCTCCGGACCCTCAGTCAAAGTACGCGGGAAGTGGCAGTATTTGCGACGGAAGTATTTGGCCACTTTAAGTACTTCAGGAGTGCGGGTATTGGGCTCAAGACACTCAATAAATTCCACTCACTTTTCGGAAGGGTTCGGCTGGATTCCCTTGCTACCAAAAATATCTCCTCCTTGACAAACGCTTCAACTGAGCTCGGAGGGATCGCCTGCATCGCTGTGCTCCTATTCACTAGTACGATACAAATGGGTGATTCGTTGGCCCAACAGCTCGCGTTTGTGGGAATTTTGTATCGAATTGCACAGCGGTTGGCAGTTTTTCACATACAATGCTCCCATGCGCAAGAGTTTCAACCATGGGCAGATGCATGGAGGACACTTTATGAGCAGGCTATGGCCCATGCTGAGCGGTTCGTGGGTGGGCATAAGGAGGTACAATCCTGTTATCTAAGGTTTGAATCGGTGTCTTTCAGCTATCGGGGCAAAAAAACCGCAGCTTTGAGCAACGTCAGTTTCACAATTGAACCGGGTAAATGCACCGCAATCGTCGGGGGGTCTGGCAGCGGAAAAACGACTTTATTGGACATTGTTTCCGGCTTAATCCAGCCTACGGCAGGTCGAGTAACCATCGGCGGAATTCCGATGTCCCAATTCAATCTTGAAAATTGGAGAGGCCGCCTCGGCGTGGTTTCGCAAGAGTGTCCTATCTTGCACACTTCCATCCTTGCTAACATCGCGTGGGGAGACGAGTATCCGGATCGCAGTAAAGCGGAATTATGTGCTCGGAAAGTCCATGCTTGGGAGTTTATTGAACAGTTGCCCAATGGACTCGATACCGACGTTGGTTCGTCGGGAGGGCAGTTGTCAGGCGGACAGCGCCAGCTATTGGCCGTTGCCCGAGCCCTTTACCGGGAGCCCCTTCTTCTGATTTTTGATGAGCCTACAAGCGCACTTGATCGGGTGAGTGAGCAAGCAATGATCAAGGCTTTGGAGGAGCTCAAGGGACAAGTGATCATGTTGCTTGTAACTCATCGACCCAGCACCGCGCGCATGGCCGACGAAGTGCTTGTCCTGCACCAAGGGGAGCTCGTGCGCTGCGGCTCATGGGAAACGGTACTAGGCAGTGATGATGAATCGTACGGCCGTTCGGATGAGAGAAATCCGGTTGGGGTACCGAGCCGAAGATATTTCGTCACAGAGACGTAAGGTCCTTCACAACCGTGGTCAGCATTGCCAGATCTGCAGGCAATTCAACTCTCCACGCTGGAATTCCCACTGCCAGGCGAGAAAAGAAGTTCATGTAGCTTTCCTCTTGGCTATGTTCAGGGTGAATGAGCAAGTGTCGGGTGAGCCGAAGCCAATGGAAAAGAGCAGCGCCCTGAGAAAGGGGATAAAGCGCATACTTCCCTGTAACTTCTGGAAAGAAAACATGCGTTACTTTGACATCTTGGAACGGAAGCGCTCGCATCTGTTCGCTCAGTTCAAATTCTTTTTTTTTCGTCCCACCCACCGTAATCAGCTTTGCCCGCAACCCTTGCGCAAAAAAATGCCGTTCTGTTTGTTCCGTTATGCGTGCCATGCTCGACGTTCCGCTCATCGTAAACACATTTTCTCCTCGTTTCAAAAGCACGTGATCATCCGCGAGAACGATGGCATCCGCTTTTCCCAAAGCGACGGAAAGGGTAGACTTTCCCGTTCCCTTTTCCCCGCAAAATAAAAGCCCTCGCTTCCCAGAAACAATACCAGCAGCATGTAAATAGAAAAATCCCATGGTGACCATCGCCCTGTTCAGCATCAAATGAAAGTAGGCTTCGATGTCATGATCGCCGACACCTCTTTGGGCGAGACAAGCAAGCCTTGGCGGAGATGCATCGGCAATATGGTAGGCCAAAAAATTACCTCGTGAAAAGAGCCACCTCTTTCCGTCAAGCGAACTCTCGCTCAGAAAATCGCACCCTTCTGCAGGTGTCTTGGATATGCGGGCGTCAATGGACGGGCAATCCTCTAGAATTAGGTCAAAATCGCTCTTCCAATCAGGAAACCTTTCTAAGTCCTGTTTCAGGAATTGGGCAACATAATCCGCATATTCGGGGCGATTTACCCTGAGGCGACAGTTCAAGCTACCGATATGAAAATGTTTTGAGCTGCTGAAGTCCTCGACGTCGTTCTCAGGCAAGCGCATGAGCGGCCACCAGCCTTTCTACCATCCGTTCCGTTACACGTTCCCAGCTATATTCCTCCAAGGCCATTTTGGAAGCCAAAATTCGCTTGTATTTCAGGTCATCAAAATGAAGATACAAATATTTTAGCTTGTCCCCTAGAACATCAGGATCAACTTCACAAAAATCGACTTCGTCAATTGCTTCAGAAAAGCCAAAAGAATTAATGGCGTACTCGCCACGTACAGGAAGACTAATTCGGCGAATAGGCAATAGTTCAGCGTTTTGGGCAGAACAGTAATCAAGACAAGCTCCAAAATTCGGCACCACCACCGACATGCCGCATGCCATGGCCTCTAAAATAGGGACACCAAACCCCTCCGACCGATAGGGAAAAACAGCCGCTTGGCAGGAGCGGTACAGCGTAGCTAGTTGAGCCGCAGAAAGAAAACGACCAATATAGCGAATGGGCGCAGTGTTCTTTGACCCAGAGAGATCGAGGATTTGATTTTTCAGGGTGAGCTTTGAGTAAAAAGAATTGGTCGAGTAATCTTTGATGACTAGTTCAACCTTTTCCGCGGGGGTGAAGGCCTTCGAGTAAGCCTTAAGCAGGGTATCTACGCCCTTGCGTAGTACAGCTCCCCCCACGAACAAGAATCGAAACCTCCCGTCTGAGGCGAATTCAAACCTGGGTCCCGAAGGTTGGAATACTTTGTTTATCCCGCACTGCGGGACGACATGAACCTTATTGTGGTCAATTCCACTTCGAACGGCATTCTGTTTCAGCCAAGAAGTATCGACCCATAATTCGTCCCAGACGTCATTTATTTTTTGGGCCCATTTTGACGGATAAGTACCGAAATCCCAGTTCCTTTGGACAATCTTAAAGCCCTTCCCAGGCACAACCTCACTGAAATTATCTTTATATTCATGGTGGAGATAGAACATGTCTCTTATACACAAATC
>JACQOU010000019.1 GCA_016207775.1 Deltaproteobacteria bacterium | reverse complement strand
TTTGCATTTGGAATCGTGATGAGGCCGAGGAAGTTTTTGATATGTTGGGCGAACACAGGCAAAACCCGAGGAAGAATATTGAATATATTTTGACGAGGGTTTGTGCCGAGTACGCCAAACATATCAAAAACTAACCGGCCGCAATAGAATCCAAATGCAAAATCCAGGTTTAAGCTAGGAGGTTAGCATGCAGTTAAGAACGGGTTTTGCTCTTTTGTTTTTGTTGTTGGCGCTCTTTGAAGGCAGGGGGCTGTTTGCTTTGTCAGAACTGGATTTCAGTCAGAAAGAAGAAAATCAAGTATTGCAGCAAATGCAGCAGTTTTATGCGCCTCAGTTGTCGGCGCAGCAAATGCGAAGCCAAATGAATCGGCAACGGAGCCTTTCTGTGCTCGCCCTGGATGGGAAGCCTCTCGACCAACTGTCAGAAAAAGAGCTTCAGAAATTGTTTCCGAAAGCGGCTGCGCTAAGAATGGGGAAAGGGCAAAACGACAACCCTCTTGAAGAACTTGCCCAGGCAAAGTCTTCTAAAAAATTCCGAATTGCTGAGTGCCTCTTGTCAGCACAAAAAAGACAGTCTCTGGGAATCGATGCGGCCAATAAGGACGATATTGCCCGGCAATGTGAGCAGTATGAAAAGGATCCCAAAGGAAAAGCTGCGCCTGAGGGCAATGATCGCGTAACCAATCTTTTGCACAGTTACAATAATGACATTACAGAGGACGATAAGAATTTCTTTCGCTTAAGTACGTTAAAGAAACATAAATCGGCAAAAACAAAAAAACCACAATGGCCGGATGATTATTGGCCCACGCAGCAGCTGGGGACAGCAAGGCGTTGGCAGAAGAATTTCTACGGTGAAACGTACAGCAAAGCTTTGAAGGAGTTTGAAACATTCCAACCTAAGGAGTGGTTGGCAATCCTAAAGAAATTGACCCCATCCCCCAGTGATGAGGTGGCGCTTTGGTCACCGGCAGAAAAATATGATGCCCTGATGGTTGATCCCGAGCTGACTCTTGCGTTCCAGCAGGCTCGTTCCGGCAAAGCTTACGCCGAGAATGGAGATATTCCGACCTGGTTTGGAATTTGCCACGGCTGGGCGCCAGCGTCTTACATGGTGCCTGCGCCAATGAAGGACGTAACGGTAAAGAATGCAAAAGGATTGGAAATCAAGTTCTTGGCGCACGACATTCGCGCGCTCACTTCCCTCATTTGGGCGAACGGTGTTGAAGGACTCGTTGACAAGAATGGACGGTTTGAGCAAAAGCGCACCAACTTTGTCGGTGGGCGCTGCAATTCTAAAGACACAGAAACGTACGATAATGGAAGACTCAAACAGCAAGATTGTTTTGATACCAATCCACGTACATTACTGTTCGCGCTGGCCTACTTCATCGGTGAACAGGGCCTTTCTTTTACGGAAGACCGGACCTTTCATGCGGAAGTTTGGAATCAGGGCATCCGATCGTATAGCTTGAAATTTTTCAAGCCGGGAGCTCCAAGTAAATTGTATGACAACCCCGCGCAGGCAGTTGTCAGCTACAACAAGAGTTTCAAAAAGAACGATCGGTTTCAGAAACCTCTGACCAGAGGAAACCGTGAAGGCAATAAATTCGACGATAGTGACATTTCGCACATTGTAGGCGTGGTTGCCAAAGTGAATTACACGGCTGAAGTGAAACCCCAGCCGGACGCGGTTGAGGAAAACGTGCTCAGTGATACGTTTACAATGGATCTGGAGCTGGAAAAAGACGGAAATGACTACGTCGTCCTGGGGGGGGAGTGGCATCATAACGCGCATCCTGACTTTTTGTGGGTGCCCCAAAAGGGTGTGGTTGCTGCAAATCCAAACATGGATATCCAGGCGAGTGATTTAACGATCAGCAAAACTGCTGGTGTGAAAGGGGTAGACACCTCAGTGGTTCAGAAAGCGAGTGAGCAGGGTACTCCGCTTTGTCCGGTCGTTCGTTGGCTTGTGGAGCAATCCAGCGGGGTGAAAACAGTATTTCGTTGTCCTGGGCAGACCTCTTAACCAATATGCGAGGCCTGTTTGTTTTAGTTCTATGGGTGGCCCAGATTGATTGTCTGGGCCACACTGTTTCCAGGCCAGATTGTGTGGATCATTGGCGTAGCCTTGGTCTTAAAAGTGCAGATTATGTCTTCACCACTGAGACGGAAAAATCCTACGAAACCTTTCAACGAAAGTTAAAACGCAAAGAATGCGAAAAAGAGTGGACCGTCATCATCTATATGGCGGCAAACAACGATCTGCGTCCCTTCAGCTATCGTGACATTTGGGAAATGGAGCGGGTGGGTTCAGGTTCTACGTTAGATGTTGTCGTGTTCTTGCACACGGGGCGCCGCTGGGAAAAAGGTAAAGAGACTCAGGGTCAGGGAGGACCGCGATACTACCACATCATTCGTAAACCCAGCGGGTCAGACTACCAGGAACGATTCAAAGCCTTCGTCAAGAAGCACCCTGAGTTTAAGCTGGATAGCCGCCAGAATCAGAAAGCAGCGGAAGAGGCATTTTTGGATCAGCAGGGAAGCCAGCTCATTGTTTCACCGGTTGTAAAGAACTTCTCGAAGGGAGACAGCGGAAGTATTGATGATGCGGCTACCTTCCTCCGATGGGCGTATGAAAATTTTCCAAGTCGCCGGGTTCAGTTAATCGGCTGGAGCCATGGCCAAGGATTTGATGCCAAATTGCCCGGAACCGAAAACGAAAAAGCCGAGTTTAGAAAGGAACTGGAGGCATTTAAGAAGGAAGAAGAAAAACCTCCATCCAAACCAACCGGCCGTCGTGGCGGATTTGCTTTTGACGAAAGTTCAGGCCACCACTTGTACCCAAATGAGATCTTTTATGGACTGAAAAAGCTGAATGACGATTTGCGGGGCGGAAGGAAAGTGGATATCGTCGGAAGTGACGCCTGTTACATGGGAGATCTGGCCATTGCGGTACAAGGGGCAGACGCGGTACGGTTTCAGTTCGGGTCAGCGACAATTGTTCAGAAAAAGGGATTTAACTATCGTACGTTTCTCGAATGGTTTTCTCGGCATGCACAGGATGAAACCCAGGCCTTGGCTGCAAAGATCGTTGAGCTTTACGGTAACAGCGTCAGTAAGCAGGGCTCGGGCCATTTGTATTCCAGTTACTACGATCCGTATTCAACGATGGCGGTTTGGGATAGTGAACGCGTCGTGTTTTTCGATCGTGCCCTAAACGAGTTAGGGGCACAGCTCAACGATTGGCTGGATGGGGACGATAGCGTTGGGCGTCGGGTTTCTGAGATGCAAGCGATCGTTCGTGGAACTATTCGATTCGGGGGTATATCGGATGATCTTTTCCATTTTCTACAGCTTCTTGAGGACTGGTCCAAAAGCAACTACGAATCTGCCTCCCAACGAAAAGACTTCCAAGAAATGGAGCGATGGCAAAGGATTGTGAAACTGCTTCAGGTGGACGTCTCGCATACCTTAACGGCAGCCGTGCTCAAGTGGCATACGGGAGTAAAATACATGCGATTGGGCGAGAAGGGTGGCTTTCGGCTTTCCCGAGGTGTATCGGTTTGGATCCCCAGCACAGCGGACGAATTTGTTGAAATGTTTCCAAAGTATCTGGAAAGCACGCTTTATCATGACGAAGACAAGCCCAACCGCGCTTCAGAGTGGGCTCGCTGGATTCGGAACCTTTACCCCCATGCCAAGTTTCCGCCTGAGATAGAGAAGAATATTGAAAAGTATTTTCGGTAACTCCCCTTTTGGACCAAATTGTGTGAAATTTTTCACAATCATAATTGCATAAATAAAAGGTCATAAAATGATCATTATAGGCTAAGAATACTTTTAGCAGTAAAACTGGGTACTCTGCTCTTGGTGGTACGTTGGTTAATGG
>JACQOU010000262.1 GCA_016207775.1 Deltaproteobacteria bacterium | reverse complement strand
CCTTTATGCCCGTTAGGTGATGGCCTAACACGAGCGAGTGGATATTCTCAGTTCCCTCGTATGTGACCACCGTCTCCAAATTCACCATGTGGCGGCCAACATGATATTCATCATGAATGCCGCTGGCACCCAAAAGCTCGCGGCAGACTCGCGCGATTTCCAGCGCTTTTCGGCAGTTATTCATTTTTGCCAAAGAAACGTGGTGAGCCTCAAGTTTTCCTGCCCGTTTTAGCTCGGAAAGTCTTTTGGCAATGAGCTGCATGCCTGTGATTTCCGTTGCCATCCAAGCGAGTTTACTTTGAATAAGCTGGTGTGAGGCGAGTGGCTTTCCGTCGAACTGCGGCCGCTCAAGAAGGTGCCATCTCGTTTCATCGATGCAAGCAGCTGCCGCTCCAATGACTCCCCAGGCAATGCCGATACGTGCCTGATTCAAACAAGCAAGAGCGCTACCGACGGAGCGAGAAAGAGGCAAAAGAGCTGATTTGGGTAGCTCAACATTGTCCAGAAAAATTTCTGCGGTGTCACTGGCTCGAAAACTCCACTTTCCCTTTATGGAGCGCGCATCAAAACCCTTGCGATCGGATTCGACCAAAAATGCACGGACCCGGCCTTCGAGCTTAGCCCAAATAATGGCCACATTGGCCATGGTGCCGTTCGTGATCCAGCATTTTTTTCCATTGAGCAGGTAGCCATGGGAAGTCTCCGTCGCTTTAGTGATCATCCCCGATGGATTACTTCCAAAATCATGCTCTGTCAGTCCAAAGCAGCCGATGGCCGATAAGCTGCCCAATCTCGGCAGCCACGTATTTTTCTGCTCGTCGGAGCCAAAAAAAGAAAGGGCCGACATGACTAGCGAGCCTTGAACGCTGACAAAACTGCGCAACTCAGAGCCTCCCCGTTCCAACTCGCGAAGGACCAGGCCGTAGGTGGTGGGATCGATGGTTCCGGTCGAGACTTCTTCCAAAATTCCGAGAGTGGCTATTTTGGGCACAAGGCTTTTGGGGAATTCTCCCTTTTCATGATGCTGCCTCATAATGGGAAGCACTTCCTGATCCACGAACCGTCTCACTTGTCCTACAGCGGTTCTCTGTTCTTCTGTCCATTCGGGCTCCAGTTCATAAAGGTCAATCATTGGAATGCGGGTATCCATAAAGCCCCTTTAGGTGTTCGGCACTTTGACTCGATAGAGTCAGTCGAGTACACATAGTACCTGTCAATACAAACGAAACGCCATGCTAACGCAAGGATCACCCCAGTGCAAATGAAGGTAATTACCCTGAAAGTGAACGGGCATTGCTTTGTGAAGGCAGTTTGCCCTTCGATGACTTTGCTGGAGTTCTTACGGGAAGAACTCCATCTCACAGGCACTAAGCGGGGTTGTGACGTGGGGGATTGTGGCTGTTGCACCGTACTGTTGGATGGCAAGCCAATTCTTTCTTGCTTGTTGCCGGTCATTGAAGCAGAGGGCTGTGAGGTGGTGACGATCGAGGGGATTTCGGAGTGTCGGCTTCACCCTGTGCAAGAGGCGATGGTGGAGCAAGGGGCTATTCAATGCGGTTTTTGTACTCCCGCGATGGTTTTAAACGGAGTCCATCTGCTGGGGACACATCCTCGGCCTACCGTTGACCAGGTTAAAGAGTGCGTGTCAGGAACTCTCTGCCGTTGTACGGGTTATACAAAAATTGAAACGGCCTTTTTGGAAGCAGCTAAGAAAATGGAACATGGAGACAACCCGTGAGTTCCTACACTGTCATTGGAAAGCCTACTCCCATGGTAGGTTCCAGGGAAAAAGTTACCGGCAAAGCAAAATTTACAGATGATATTCGAGTGGCTAACCCTCTTATCGTCGGTTTGCTAAGGTCCCCACTGGCTTCAGCCAAAATTAGCAGACTGGATCTTTCAGCGGCTCTTGCTTTGGAAGGGGTGCGTGCTGGAGTGACAGGTAAGGATTTTGACTCGACCATTGGCGTTTTGCCAATCAGTCGCGATGAGCCTCCTTTGGCTCGAGATTGTGTTCGTTACGTCGGAGAGCCGGTTGCTGCCATCGCAGCAGAGTCTTCAAGTTTATGCCGGCAGGCGCTTGAGCTCATACGGGTGGAGTATGATCCGATCGAGCCGTGTCTGGATTCAAGGAAAGCCTTGAAAGAAACCAGCCATCCGATTCATCCCGAGTTAAAAAAACCGTCCAATTTGCACAAATCCGTCACTCAACAATTCGGTAATCTCGAAAAAGGTTTTGCAAGCGCGCAAGCGGTTGTCGAGGGCTCATTCGACTTTGCTCCTTTGACTCATGCTTTTACTGAGCCTTTTGCCACCCAGGTTGAAATCGATACGGACAGTAACTTGACCGTTTATTCAGCCACCCAGGTTCCCCATTACTTGCATCTTGCTTTGTCGGGCGCTTTGCAGTTGCCCTTGCACAAAATACGCGTGGTGAAACCCTATTTGGGCGGTGGATTTGGTGGCAAGAGCGATCCTCTTCCCCATGAAATCGTTGCGGCTAGGCTAGCGTTGATCAGTGGTAGAAATGTGCGGCTCTTGCTTGACCGGGAGGAAACTTTTTTCACCAGTCATGGTCGACATCCCACGCAAATTGGAATGAGGCTTGGTCTTCATTCGAAGAAAGGGATTACGGCTCTTTCAGGGGAAATGCTTATCGACGGAGGAGCTTACGCAAGCTATGGCGTAGTCACCAGTTACTATAATGGTGTTTTGCTTCAAGGTCCGTATCCAATCCCTAATCTTTCTTTCCATTGTGATCGTGTTTACACCAACAAGCTCACCTGTGGAGCCATGCGAGGACATGGAGGCGTGAACCCCCGGTTTGCTTCTGAAGTACTGCTCGATATGGCTTGTGAAAAATTGCAACTCGATCCGTGCGAGACTCGATTGCGCCTGATTCATAAGGCTGAAACTCTGACAGTGAATCAATTTAGAATTACTTCTTGCGGGCTCAAAGAGGGCCTGGCTACCGCCATGGAACGATCACGCTGGAAGGAAAAGGTCAAAAAGCTTCCTTTCGGTCGGGGCATTGGAGTGGCTTGCGGCTTTTTTATCAGTGGCAGTGCTTTACCTATTCATTGGAATAAGATCCCGCAGTCAACCGTTCGATTGACGATCGATTTTGACGGGGCCGTGACCGTCTACTCCGGAGCTTCCGATATTGGGCAGGGAAGTGATACGGTTCTTGCCCAAATGGTTGCTGAAGTTTTGGGTATTTCACTATCGCATATTAAAGTTATTTCGGCTGATACGCGCTTGTGCCCGGTAGACCTTGGAAGTTACAGTTCACGGGTCACTTTTATGGCCGGCAATGCCGCTCGAAACGCTGCCATTCGAATGCGCAAAGGGCTCGTGGCAGCCGCCTGCGGCATTCTTGAAATAAAACCGCCCCGGTACCGAAACCCTAAGCCAGCCGAGAGTTTCTTTCGACAAGGAGGCAGAAAACCTGACTTTGATAGTGCCTATTTGGGGCCAAATCCTGATTATTCAGACGGTTTTCTTTTTCAAGACGCAAAGATTTCTGCCCTTTCCGGCAAAGCAAAAGGGAAACAACTGGATTATTTTGAAGTGGTAAAAACTGCGGTTGAGGATCATGGGACCCTTCAAACGCAAGGAATTTATCTCTCACCCAAACTGGGGGGAACTTTCAAAGGGGCAGGTGCTGGCTTAAGCCCAAGCTATAGCTTTACCGCCTTCATTACCGAAGTGACGGTCAATCCCCAGACTGGTTTTATCAAAGTCGACAAGGTCACTTGTGCGCACGACTGCGGGCAACCGTTAAATCCTATGGCTGTTGAGGGGCAAATAGAGGGCAGTATCCACATGGGGCTGGGCCAGGCTTTGATGGAGGGATTGGATTATGTGAATGGCGCCGTTCAAAACGCCTCATTCTTAGAATACAAGATTCCATCAGCTTTTGAGCAGCCGGAAATTGAAATGATTTACGATCTCAGTCGGGATAATGAGGGACCATTTGGCGCAAAAGAAGCGGGGGAGGGTGTGCTGGCTCCTATTATTCCGTCGGTGGCTAACGCCATTTACGATGCCGTCGGTATCAGGCTTTGCAGTGTTCCGATGACTCCTGACAAAGTGCTAGCTGCTCTAAACGCCAAGCGAGGCAATCACACATGATGCCATCGTTTGCCTATGAGCGGCCGCGGTCATTGGAAGAGCTGGGCAAACTCTTAGAAAATTTGGAGGCTGGTTCGTTTCTTTTTTCTGCGGGTGCGACGGATGTCATTAGTGGGCTAAAGAGTCACCCCCAATCTTATCCTAAGACGCTTATTTCCCTGACAGCGCTTTCCGAGCTTAAAGGTGTTCGTCTGCTCGAAAAAAACCGCCTTTCGATTGGCGCTCTCACCAAGCTTAGCGAGATTGCAGAGAATGCTCTCATCCTTAAACAGGCTGCTGTTGTTGCACAAACAGCAGCAAAAATTGCAAGCCCTCAGATAAGAAATCGAGCCACAATAGCTGGGAACATTCTGGTGAATAATCGGTGTAGCTATTTTAACCAAAGCCGGCATAACCGATTGGTGCATCAATTCTGCTTTAAAGCGGGAGGCGACATCTGCCATTTGATTCCTGCAGCAAGAGAGGGACACTCTCCGCTCTGCCGTGCCCGTTTTGTTTCGGATCTCGCTCCTGTTCTTTTGCTGTTGAGGGCTACCTTGCAACTTTGGGGACCTGATGGTTATCGGAAAATTTCTCTTGAAGACTTTTATACTCCCGACGGTATTCGTAGAAATAATTTAAAAAGCGGCGAGATTATTACTGCGATTGAAACCGATTTGTCGTGTGCCAAAAATGTGACTTATGAGAAACTCCGTATACGGAATACTCTTGATTTCCCGTCTGTAGGCGTGGCAGTCATGTTGAATGTGACGGAGTCGATGGAACTGGCTGTCTGTTACACCGGAGTCAACACGCACCCCGTTCTGATTAAATTGTCTGACGACAGAAAAAATGGAAAGGCTATGATTCAAGCGGCTTGTGATCAGGCAAAGAAAAGCGCACAGCCACTCCGGCAAGATCATTTCCCCCCAAGCTATCGGAAAGAAATGATAGCGGTGCTTATTCATCAGAACTTGCAAAAACTAGGATGGAAAAATGATTGAACTACCTCAAGCAAAAACGATCGTTGAGCCTTTTAAAATTAAATCGGTCGAACCGTTGAAAATTCTATCGGCAGCGCAAAGGGCCGCCTGGATTGAAAAGGTTTACTATAATCTTTTTCTTCTCCCTGGGGATGCAGTGGCATTTGATTTCCTGACGGATAGTGGGACGGGCGCCATGTCGGCTTCCCAGTGGGCCGCCATCATGATGGGCGATGAAGCGTATGCGGGCTCCAAAAGCTTTTATGCTTTTGAAAAAACAGTGCAGGAACTTACTGGGCTTGAACATGTGATTCCAACCCATCAGGGGCGTGCGTCCGAGGCGCTTCTTTTCAAAGTCATGCTAAAGGAAGGCCAAACAGTCGTCGGAAACACGCATTTTGATACTACGCGGGCAAATATCGAGGCTAGAGGAACAACTGCTTTGGATCTGCCCGCCGAAGAAGCTAGTGACAGCCAGTCGGAAGAACCGTTTAAGGGGAATATCAACCTCATCACGCTCAAAGAGTTTCTGAAAAATAATTCGGCCAAGGTTCCCATGGTGATTATGACAGTGACCAATAATTCGGTTGGGGGACAGCCGGTTTCCATGCAAAACTTGCGTGAAGCTAAGAAAATATTGGAAGGCCATGGAAT
>JACQOU010000266.1 GCA_016207775.1 Deltaproteobacteria bacterium | reverse complement strand
AAGTAGAGGTAACCTTCAGCCCGTTTGACGCCTAACTTAGCTACCACCTGCGGCTTTGTCCTTGAACCCTTTCGGCCTCGGCCCATTTTTGCACGAGACACATTACCTTTTTTATCGAGAAAGTAGAGCCAACCGTCTTCTTTCTTGATACTTAGTTTTGCTACTTTAGTTGCCATTAATCCATCCTCCCGAAAAACAACTACCTAAAAAGAATTTAAACATTGACAACAATGACACTCTTTTTTCTCGATGTCATCCCCCTTTTTTCGTCGAGAGGCCCTTTTTATCTCCTAATCGCACCGATTTGCCCTTGGTTATCAAATTTGAGCTTGGACTTCATTTTATTCTCATTTCCCATCGAGGTAATTTCATTGGGTCTGTATCCCTGCCCACTGGCCCGGTTTGGGAGTCAAGAAGCACGCCAGCAATTCCCAACCGTCGAAGCTCTCGCAAGTCAGAGCCCAAATCCCTTTGCGCAAAAGCCAGCCGGACTGTTTGACCAATTTGATTCTGCACGAATGTCTTTTCCCCCTCAAGAGCAGAGAAAGACTTGTCCCCGATAGGTTGTACCGATAGCGTAATACCGAACTCTGACTTTTCTTTCACTCCCCTGACCACTTCCCCCCATGTTGCAAAATAGCGTGTGGGATCTAGAAAGTTCAGCGGTAATGGGCCGATTTCCCGTCTGAGACTCCTTATCCTTGCTTCACCCTCGGCTGGGATAACCCAGCTCTCTCTTTCCCATTCCTGAAAAATTGCCTCGCCAAAACGTTCTGGATAGTAATGATGGTACAAAGCGAGTTCTTCCTGGATGGGCAATCGGTTAGATCCAATGCTGGTCGGATTGAGAAATAGCGTAAACGGAAGTTTGCGACTATTCAGCCATGGAATAGCACGCAAGAAAATACTTTTCCGAGCAGACGAAAAAGTAATCGCAGCAAAACCCTGGCGTTGTCTCTTATAAAGCCTTTCGACAATGTTGCTTAAGGATTCAATCGGATAAAACCGTAAAACTTCTTCCACCTGCTCCTCAAACTTCGACCTCTCTTTCTCATCAACATGATCCCAAACAAGTACGATCGAATTTGCGGGTCTAAACAGTTTCATAATCTCTGAATAGGTACATCCTTCCTTTTCAGGAGGGGACCCGTGAGCAAAGCTCATGGGGCGGAGGCCTCTTCTGAGGAAGGATGTACCTATTCAGAGAAGCCGGGTGCGTGGGGCATTTTTCACCACATCTTCCAGAACGTCGATAAATTCGTCCGAATCGTTAAACATCGGCAATCGATGATAACGATAATTACCGCAGCGTTGGGCTTTTTCCTTAACCAGAATATCTAATTCGTAGAGCGTTTCCACGTGGTCAGAAACAAAACTGACGGGAACCACCACAACATCCTCCCAGGCCCCTTGCTTTCCGAGTACCTCCACGCACTGAAGTGTGGAGGGTTCCAACCAACGTCCCTTACCCATTTTGCTCTGAAAGCCCAAACCGTATTGATCTGAAGTCAAACCGAGTAGCGTTGCAACCTTGGTTACCGTTTCGGTGGTTTGGGAAAGGTAGGGATCCCCTTGCAGAATATACTTTTGCGGAAGGCCGTGGGCGCTAAAAAGTAAATAGGTGCGTATTTTCTCCAAATTCTCTCCTGAAAGAAACTTTTCGATCTGGGCAGTCAAAAAGCTTAAATACGATTGTTCTGAATACCAATAAGGGACCACTTCTATCGAGGTAAATTGAAGGTGTCGAGACAGTGCCTTGATTTCATCGATGCTGCTTTGAGTGGTAAACCGCGAATACTGAGGATACAACGGGAGCAAAAGCAGGCGCTGTGCTCGGGAGCCTGCCAGCGCCTCGAGCACTCTATTCGCCCTGGGAGCGCTATATCTCATCACCACATTGACTGGCTTTTTCACACGCTCCTGTAGCTTGGAAGCCTGAGCCTCAGTGTGTTTCCTTAATGGGGAGCTTCCTCCGATTTTTTCGTAATAGCTTTTCGAAATGGGAGCACGCAAGCAAGCTAACTTTGAAGCAATTTTCTTCTTAAAGGGAAGCCATTTAGGCAATAGATCGTCAAAAAGCTCTATGAGAAAAGGCTGCACTTCATCATTGCAAGATGGGCCGCCGAGATTGAGCAGCAATATGGCATCCGTTTTGATTTCGTCTTCCATAACCTAAACAGGCCCTAAACGGTTTGCGAATAGATTTTTTCTGCTCGCTTCAGGTAAGCATCAAAAACCATGGCCACATTCCGAATAAACAAGCGCCCCATTGAAGTAACCTCAAACCCAGCAGAGGTTCGTTCAAGAATGTGCTCGTCGAAAAAGGGCTCCAGCAAGGGCAGCTCAGAAGAAAAATCCCCTTCGAATGAACTTTGAAAGCTGTTTGCGTATTGCACAAATGAAACCAGCCCCTCACACATGACATGCTGAATAACCCACTTGCGCCTTCTATCTTCATCGGTGATTCGGCACCCTCGGAACGTAGCAAGACCGCTATTGTCCACACTCTGCTCATATTCATTTGCTTTTCGCAAATTCTGGAAATAGGAACAATCCCATTCGCTGACAGCAGATGCTCCCACAGCTAGCAGATCGGTACCTTTTCTCACCGTATACCCCATGAAATCTCTGTACAGAGTCTTGTTGCTTAGCGCACGCGAGAGTTCATCCGTCGGCAACGCAAAATGATCCATTCCTATATTCACATATCCGCTTTTGAGAAAGCTTTGATAGGCATTCAGGAAAATGGTCACCCTCTGTTCGGCATTAGGTCTGGGAAAGGGGTCGAGAATACGCTGGTGAGGAATTTGTGACGGAAGATGGGCGTAATTATAGAGCGCTATCCGATCCGGTCGCATTGTCAGCACCTGCTCCACAGTCTGAGCAAATGATTCGATTGTTTGGAAAGGCAGGCCATAAATAATATCGAAATTAATTCCTTCGAAACCAAGCTCTCTGCATTTTGACAGAACGTTTTCTGTCATATCGCAATTTTGCCCTCGATGAACGGTTTCTTGAACTTTTGCATTGAGATCCTGGACACCAAGGCTAATTCGATTAAAACCAAGGCTCCTTAAACAATCGAGTTGCGCAAAGGTTACCAACCGAGGGTTTACCTCGACACTGATTTCAGAATTCGCTTCAACAGAAAAAACTGATGAAATCGCACCGAATAGCGCTTTCATCTCTTCTACGGAAAGAAAATTGGGAGTCCCGCCTCCCCAACTAATCTGATTTATCTTTTTGCGTGTGCTGATCAGTTGTGAGGTTTGCTGAAGCTCTTTGCCTATCCTTTCCACGTACGCTTTTGCTCTGCTATGGTCGCTGCTAATCTGGGTATTACATCCACAGTAGTAACAAAGCGATTCGCAGAACGGAATATGCACATAGAGCGAAAACGGTTCACTCCTGGTTCCCGCCAAAGCGAGAGCTTCCCGATACGCTTCCCTGCCAACGCCATCACTCCAATGAGGCGCTGTTGGATAGGAAGTATAACGAGGGCCGGGTTTACTGTATTTTTGAATGAGCTCTTTCACGCCCATAGCACTTTTGCTTCCTCAACAAAGGCCTTTGCATTCGATACGGGGGTTTGAGGCAAAATTCCATGGCCTAAATTTAAGATGACCGGTCTGTTCACTTTTCTGGCTGTTTGAACAAGGTCACGAGTATGTTTGCGCACGCTTGCCTCGTCACCGAGTAAAACCAACGGATCGAGATTTCCCTGGAGAAAAAAACGCTTTTCTGTTTTGCCAGCCATTTGATCGAGAGACACCAAGCTGTCGCATCCCAGGCCGTCTGCATGAAGTTGGGCAAATACATCGATCAAATGATGAGCATTTCTTGAAAAATAGATGCAAGATACTTTTCCTTTTAGGGCATCAAAAATACGGTTGAGATTGGGCAGGTAATAATTAACGAAAAACCAGCGTGGCATCTCCATCACCCATGTATCAAAGAGTTGCACGAGACGGGCTCCGTTCTCGGTCTGGGCTACGAGGTACCGTGCTGTCGCCTCAGCCAAGGCATCCAAAGCACAAGACAGTTTCTCTGGATTTTTGTACATCTCGATCTTGATCGCCTCAAACCGATTACCCCGACCCCCCAGCAAATAACAACCGACCGTCCAGGGAGCCCCCGCAAAACCAATGAGGGTTTTATCTTTCGGAATTTGCCGCGATAATCCGCTTAAAGCCTCACAAACAAAGCCAGTATGTTTGGTCGGTTGAAACTGCGAAAAGCTCTGAAACTCATCTAAAGTCATGGGTCTCGGCAGGGTGGGTCCTACCTGTTCTTTCATTTCGATGGGGATTCCAAATCCATACGGCAAACTGAGAATATCTGAAAACAAAATCACTCCGTCGACATCCAGTTCTGACAAGGGCAGTAAACTCACTTCCACAGCCACATCACTCTTTGTCACCATTTCCCAAAAAGAATAGCGCTCTCTGATGGCCCTATAGGAAGGAAGGTAGCGACCTGCTTGCCGCATCATCCAGACTGGAAAGCGACCGATAGATTCTCCATTCACATGTCTTTCCAGGTATCCCGTCATTTTGTAAACCTATACCCTACTCCACGCACCGAGTGAATATGCTTCGGCTCTTGTGGTGTGTCCTCAAAATATTTCCTGAGCCGTAAAATGAAATTGTCCACCGTTCGAGTGGAAGGAAAAGCGTCATAGCCCCATACCTGATCCAATATCTCATCACGAGGGACTACTTGGCCCTCTTTTTCAATCAGAAGCTTCATGAGCATGCATTCTTTTTGGGAAAGACTGAAGGTGAGCGTCCCTTTTTTTCCCTCGTAATTAACAAAGTTGATACTTTTATTAGACCATCGGTAGATTGAACCAGCGGCCGGCATGAGAGCATACCAGGAGCGCCGCTTAAGCATACCAGCCACTCTCAACAGCAACTCTTCCATCTCAAAAGGTTTGGTCAAATAGTCATCGGCTCCAGTCCTTAGTCCCTCAATCCGGTTACTCGACTCAGAGAGGGCTGACAGAATGAGAATGGGCACGCTGGGAGATTGCTCTTTAAGTGTCCGACACAAATCAAAACCAGTCAGAGCTCCTTTAAGCATTACATCCACGATATAAAGGTCCCACCGCTTGCCACTTTCAATGACTGACTCCGCAGCCTCAAACCCATCGACTTCATACTCGCGGGCAAGTCTCTCAGCGACCAATTCTCTTATCGTCGGATCATCTTCGATTAAACACAATCGTGCTTTCATACCGCTGGTAACTCGATTCGAAACAGGGTTCCTTCGGCTGCATCCGCCAGCCGAATATCACCCTGATGTGCTGCAATGACCTGCTTCACAATATACAGGCCCAGGCCCGTACCGGAAACACCCCTGCCCGTCTGACCTCGATAAAATCGTTCAAACAAATGGCCTCTATCGGAAATTGCTATTCCCGGTCCGTTATCCCAAACATCAATTTGTACTTTCCCTGGAACGGACTTGATGCTGACCGCAAGCTGTTTGGAATCTGCCGTATTGTAGAACACAGCATTCTCGAATAACGCCTGAAAACAATTTTGAAGCCCTTCCGTATCTCCTCTAACGGTCAGAGGCTCTTCTAGATTTAAAGATAAATTTACCGCTTTCGCTTTTAACAAAGGCTCCATCCGCAAGACGACCAGGCGGATGAGCTCGCTCAAATTGACCACTTCAAAATGCAAAGCATGCCGCTCAAGCCGGTTTAAGTTCATCACTTTCTCAAACAGCAAGGAAAGCCGACGCACTTCGTCCAGGGCAAGTTGCAAATCTTTTTGGTAGTGCGCATATTCAGAGCCCTTTTCCATTAACGATTCCAGGCGAAGTTTAAGGGCAGTCAGCGGAGTTTTCGATTCGTGGGAAATAATTTGTATGAAGTTCTTCTGAATTTCACGGGATCGAGCTTCTTTTCTTAAACCCAAGTACAAGAGAACAAGGCCAAAACCCGTTAAAACAACAAAGAAGCTCGACTCCGATACAAACATCGCCCGTTCGTGAAAAGCATCGGAACGAATTTGATCCAGCGAGTAGTTCGGCTCGGCAGATAACTGCAAAAAAAGTCGATAATTTTCGGTCCTCAGTGACTCAACTTTCTTCACGTTACGCAAAAAGAAAATTGTCCACCACGTCACCTGTGCAATCAACACAGTTGCAACGGCGAGAAAAATGAGTAAGCGCCGCTTGTTTCTCACTTCTTCCATCGAATCAACTTCTCAACAACTGATTCAAGAATTTCATGCGAATGGGCTGTAGACAAAAAACCTACTTCATAAGGGGAAGGAGGGAGATAAATACCCTGACCCAGACAGAACGAGAAAAACTCTGAATATTTCCTTTTGGCGTGCTCATCTACATTTGGAGGAAAGCAATCACCTGTTCCAAACTGTACCCAAAACAAAGAGCCAACGTGGTGAACCTGAACAGGTGCCGACCTTTGCAAGATATCTGTCAGTGCCTTTGCGAGAAAGGATGTTTCTTGCTCGAGCCGCTGATAGGGCTGCTCTCTCAGGAGTATGTCGAGTACCGCGTTGCCTGCCGACACGGATAAGATATTGCCTGCCATGGTTCCTGCCTGGTAGACGTCCCCTGCCGGTGCAAGCCGATCCATTATCTTCTTTGGCCCGATAACCGCAGCCAAGGGGAAGCCGCCACCAAGCACTTTTCCTGTCACAACCAAGTCAGGTTGCAAATCAAAATAGCCACAAGCTCCAGAAAGTCCCAGTCTAAAGCCTGTAATCACTTCGTCGAATATCAATAGAGCACCATGTTCGTGGGCAAGATCCATGAGCCAGGACAAGTCATTGGCTGAAGGAATCCACAAACCAAAGTTCGCGGGAATGGGTTCCACAATAACGGCCGCTATGTCCTTGCCCCGTTTGCGGAAAGCTTCCTCAATGGAATCCTTCTGGTCCAATCTTGCAACAATCGTATCTTGGATTGCAGAACGCCCAACCCCTTTGGAACTCGATTCAGGCAGGCCGGCTACAGAGCTTCCGCTTTTGACAAGCAAATTATCACTGTGGCCGTGGTAGCACCCTTCAAATTTCAAGATCCCATCTCGACCGGTGAATCCTCGGGCAAGCCTGAGAGCGGTCATAACCGCCTCAGTCCCGCTGCTCACTAACCGCACCTTATCAAAAAACGGGTAAGCGCTAATGAGCTTCTGAGCAAGTGTGATTTCCTGGGGATGGCATGCTCCAAAACTCGTTCCCCGCTCAAGCTGTTCTTTTACAGTCCCAATCACTTCCGGATGTCCGTGCCCTAATAAATGTGGACCAAAAGCCAGACAGAAATCGACATACTGGCGGCCTTCCACATCGAAAAGAAATGGGCCTTTAGCCCGAGAGAAGTAGACAGGTGTCCTATTAACGTGGTGAAAGGCCCGGACCGGTGAATTCACTCCCCCAGGAAGCAATGTACATGCCTGCTCAAAGTATGTTTCACTCGAAACTTCCTGTTTCATAACCATCCTCCGCGCGCAATCTCTGAGGCATGATAGGTCACAATGATTTGCGCTCCGGCTCTAGTAATGGCGCTCAGATTTTCCAGTACTAACTTCCTCTCCTCGGCAAGCCCCTCACGAACCAGCAGTTTGACCATTTGGTATTCGGCACTGACGCAGTACGCAGCCACCGGCACAGCAGAGTGTTCACGAAACTGGGCAATAATGTCCAAATACGGCAATGCGGGTTTAACCATTACAATATCGGCGCCCTCTTCGAGATCGAGAGAAAGTTCCTGCAGAGCAGCTCTCGCATTCCGGAAATCCATCTGATAGGAGGAACGATCCGAAAATTGTGGGGAAGAATCGAGAGCTTCTCGGAACGGACCGTAGTAGCTCGATGCATATTTTGCGGTGTAAGCCAACACACCCACTTGCTGATACCCTTGTCGATCGAGTGCATGCCGGATCGCTCGCACCCTGCCATCCATCATATCGGAGGGAGCCACAAAATCCGCTCCCGCTTGAGCATGGCAAACTGCCATCTTAGCGAGTTGTTCGACGGAAGCGTCGTTCACGATCTCCTCTCCCTTCACCACCCCGCAGTGACCATGGGAAGTAAAAGGACACAAACAAACATCGGTAAAGAGGAGAACAGAATCACCAAAACGCTTTTTTATAGTTGATAAAGTGGTGGGAATGAGTCCCTCAGGATTCCAAGCTTCTGTTCCCTGAGAATCCTTTTTTGTACTGTGAGCAAAAAAAAGAAAATTTCGAAGTCCTTTCTCAAGATCGGATTCAACTTGTCTGGATACCAGATCCACCCCTAATCGACAGACTCCGCTGAAACCTGTAATGGGTTCTGAACCTTTTCCGTCTTTCAGAAAATAAGGCTGAATGAGATGGGACAATTGTACATGGGTATCGCGGACCAACTCCCTTACCGACGCATTTCTCCTCAAACGTCTAGGACGTTTGATTAAGTCCCCTAACATAGAACCTCCCCAATTCTGCTAAAATCTCCTTGAGGTAACTTGACACTGTCTAACCCCACGGATTTCAGGTGTCCAAAAGTGTAGCGACCAATACTCACCACCCGTACTTCTGGCGGAATACGAAAATGCTTTAGAAATGCAGTCGCAGAAAGAGGGCTTGTGAACAAAACCGCATCGGCCAGGTCAACCGTACCTTGAGTAATCAAGGTACTGATATCTTCTCTGGGAACCGAGCGATACAGCGAAACCGAAATCACTTCACAGCCAAGGTGAGCCAGGCGTTCGCGTATCGTAGGCCTTCCTCCCTCAGCCATTGGAATAAAAATACTTGGTTTAGCCAACTGACTTGCAATCTTCTTTTCGAAGTGTTTAAGAAATCCTTCCGTCCCAGGATCATTAGGATAAAACTCCGGGTCAAACCCGTCCCGCTTCGCAGCCTCAGCAGTACGACTGCCAATACAAGCCACCTGCGTTTCGACAGGCAATTCCACTCCGTGCGCCATCAATAGTTCGGCCCAGAACTGTACACTGCGCTGACTTGTAAAAAGGATCCAATCCGCCGGTTTCTGGATCAACCTATCGATCAGTCCGGCTGAAACAGGAAGGCGCTCAAAACTCAATACAGGCACAGAAAGCCACTCGCACTTACGCCCATTGATTTCTTTGGGAAAACGCGAATCTAAATCGTCGTGATTGCCGGTCACCACGATACGAAAAGATTTTTTCTGAGCTTCGCTTTCCTCCATTACAGAAACCCCTTAAAATGAGCCACCGTTTTTCGCACCAGAGTTTCGACGTTAGATTCAGAAATGTCAAAGCGCTCAAAGGATAGCCAACGACGCATTTCGGAGGGAGGCATTTCATACGTCCCCAAAAATGCAAACAGCCTAAATACCTTGGCCGCCATGTCAGCTTGAACGCGAACTCCCAGGGGGAGCGAGCAGCCGCCCTCAAGTTCCCTGAGCACCTGCCGTTCTGCTGTGGTTTCAATCTCCGCAATAGGATCGTGCAGTTGCTTGAGGGCATTGTTTAGTGGCTGGGGAATATTCACACGAGTCTGCACGGCCAACGCCCCCTGAGCAGGAGCCGGCACAAACTGCGCGGCTGGCAGCGGCACTAACACACAACGCTCGAGATCCGCTCCGAGTCTTAGCAAACCCGCCCTTGCCAACATCACCGCTCCAACCTTTTTTTCCTTTACGGTTTTCAGCCGAGTCGGAATATTGCCGCGCAAAGGAACCACATTCACGTTGGGCTGGGTTGAAATGAGCAGGGCTTCCCTTCGCAACGAACTCGTCCCGACTACTGTTCCCGCTTTCAGCTCCAAAGGACTGCCACCTCGCTCATGGAAGTCAGGATGGATGACCAAACAATCGTCTGCAATTTCTCGCCTGGGAATGCAACTGATTTGCAGTCCTGGCGGCTGGCTGGTGGGCAAATCTTTTAGTGAGTGAACGGCCAGGTCAATCCGGTCATCAAAAAGAGCGTTCTCAAGTTGCTTGGTGAACAAACCGGGTGACTCGAATTCAATTTCATAAAGAGGAGTTTTCTTATCCACATCCCCCCTTGCTTCCATAGTCACAACGTCGATTGAAAGTCCTGCTTGCTCGAGAGCTTTTCGAATAGCCTCCGATTGGGTAGTCGCAAGGCGGCTTTTGCGCGTACCGAGTCTAAATGGCTGGCCACTCATAACGTTGGGGTGCCAGTGGGCACATCCGAATCGGCAGCTTTTCGTAGTATTTTGCGCAGGTGGGTCTTGCTGCAATGAAGGTTCTTTTTGACCAGGCCTTTCGCCCATTGCTGTACGAGCGAACAGTACTCAGGCGGTAATTTGACTTGCACCTGTAAGGATTGCAAAGCCTCATCCAACTGATTCATGAAAAGAGACTCCGCACTGCTAAAATCCCGAAGCACCGGAGCTTCCTTAGTGGCAAGGAAGTATTCTTTCATCGCTTCTTCAATGGCAGTTTCCGCTTGCTCCATCGCCACTTTTCTCAAAGCCTGGTTCTCTGAAGCCTCCTCGATGAGGTCTTCCAGATGAATGAGCTGTGTGCCAGAAGGGCAGCCCCCCACATCAGCCGGGTGAGCAAAATCAAAGATCATTTTTGGATTCGACAGACATCGACGAAAGAAGTCAGTATTAAAAACAGGTTCAGAACTGGAAGTCGCAGTAAACAGATGGCTGAACGGAACAGGATTCGCTAAGAAATCCCCCAGTGGCATTATCTTAACCTGCTTGGCTTCAGGATATTCATTGAGCCGTTCCACTGAACGATTTACCCATAAGACTGGGCAGGACGGACGCTTGCTCAAAAGCCACCGCAAAACAAACAGACTCATAGGGCTTCGACCGACAACGACAACCGACTCCAACGGCCATTGAGCCTCCACGCGCTGCAAGCGTTGGAGTCCCAACGCAGCAACTGAAACAGAGCGCTCACCTATTTGAGTGCTGCTTCGCACCTTTTTTGCTGTCTCGAATGCCACACTAAAACACCGCTCAAGCCCTGGCCTAACTAACCCAAACTGCTGGCTAAAACTCAAAGCATCTTTCATCTGACCCAAAATTTGCGGCTCACCAACCACCATCGACTCGAGTGAGCAAGCCACTCGAAGAATATGTCGTAAAGCAGCTTTTCCTTCGGTTGCATAGCCACGGAAAAAACTTTCCTCCTCATCCAATCCCAGTGTGCAGAGCAGTTTCAACCAAAACTTTCTCATGTCAGTATAGTGGTTGCGCGCAGTCGTATAAAACTCGACTCGATTACAGGTATGAAGATACACAAGATCCACAAAACCTTCTGAACAGAGCTTTTTCAGTACCGCTTCACGCTTTTCTAACGGAATATAAAGCCGACTCCTGAATTCTTGAGAGGATCGGCGGAAATCTGTACCCCAGAGGTGAATGCCCATCGTGACATACTGTACCTCAACTGCCTTTAGAGATTGTCACCAAAGTGTCATATCTGAAAAGGTACATCCTTCCTTTTCAGAAATAAGGTCTCCGCCCCGTGAGCTTTGCTCACGGGTCCCCTCCTGAAAAGGAAGGATGTAGCTTTTCAGAGGCTACTTGCTTTTGGTGATGGCTCGGGAAGTTGAGATGCTGTCCGCCCAGGCTTTCCAGGCGGCAAGGTCATTGGCTTTAAACGTTTTGCCGGACAGGCGGCGCAATACGGCACTAGCGACTTCACGGTGGTTGGGCTGAGTGGACGCCAGAATGGTAAGAAGTTGGGGAAGTCCGTCTTTTATCAGAGCATCGCTCATCTCCTTAGTCTGGTTGGCCAACGCATGCACAACATAGACGGCCTTCGCACGGTCAGACACGCGAGGAAATTGGAGAGCTTCCAATATTGGTTTCAAAGGAACCATCAGTTCTTTATGGAACTCAGCGATATCTCCCAACACTCGCAAAGTGTTATTTCGTACAAGCGCATCGCTATCTCGTACCCTTCCTAACATGAGCGACAACACCTTTTTTCCATCCTTTAGGTAAGGGAGCAAAAAGGTGGCAGCCCCTCTGTATTCTGCACGCTCGTCTTTGGCTTGAATTTCAACAAGCGCTTTCTCGTTCTTCTTTGCACCGTCCACAAACGCTTTCTCAAACGGCTTGAGCTTGGGATGTTTATGTCCGAATGGGCAATGAAAGGCTGGACAGGCCACCGGCCCTTGCTCACCCAGTTCCCCTGCTTGGGCGAGCTGCAACGCAGTCGTCTCATATTGCATCCATTGGGAAATAAGACTGTCCGGATCGGGAAATTTCCCTTTGGGTGCCGGCAAGAATGGCATCCGTCGAGCAGTGTCTGCTTTTTCCACCACGTCCAAGGTAATATAGATTGCTAGTCCTTGTTCTTCGAAGTAGTGCATTACCGACCATTCCGCCAGCGCAAGATCAAAGGCTTTCTTTATTTTTGCAGAGAGTTGAGTTTCCAGGGCTTCGGCCCCAGCGTCCCCAGCCAAACCTTTTTTAATCCAAGTATCAAAATCTGCACCCAGAACCTTGCGGATTGCCGCCTCAGTCACTCTCGAACTACCGTAGGATTCAATTCCAGCCACAAACGCCTGAGGAAGAGGCTCTTCAGAGTTTTGGAAAGCTTCCTGGGTGGTTGACGGAGGGGTGCTTGAAGAGGGCACTTTCTTCAGCGGCACAGTGTCTGCACCCAACAACAAGGAGCACCAGAACCATATCAAGGGTGATGTAAGCATATTCCTATTTTAGCACAATAAAAAAGCCCTGGTGGCATTGCCACCAGGGCTTAACGTTAAGAACGAACAGCGTCTCTATAAGGACAACTGTAACGATGCTTGGGCCACACCGCTTTTAAAGCCTTCTGACATTTCAAAGCCAGCGGCTGCTCCACTCGGAGTCGATCCGAGCCAGTTCTCTGTACGGTATGCCAACGCAACGATTACCTTGGGATTAATTGAATAAGCAAGTTCTGGCCAAGCATACAACTTGAATGACCAATCATTGTTGTTTTTTGCACCGACCATGTAATCTCGGTTACGAGTCATGTGTAGCATAACGGGAACGCTGAGTTTTAAACTGGGTGTGAACGCAATTTCTGGAATCAGATAAATACGATTCTCAAAAATCGGGTTCGCCGCCGTGCCGTCCTTTCCCTCTTTTCCCGGAACGGTATACGCATAAACAACGGGAATTTCGTGAAGCTGGACATTCACGGTGCTTCCAAAGTCTTGTTTAAGCTTTAGATAATTTCTGACTGCAGTCACAAAGCCAGCCTCGCGGCTCTCCTTCTCGGTCGGCGTGTAAACACGGGCCTCATGACTGAACGACAAGCCCATATCCTTGTTTTCCCAGATGTTATCGAGTTTGGCTTTCAGCCATCCGAAATCGGCCATCATGTTCAGCCCACCTTTGTCTGGACCGACTGTGGGATTGTACACGTTGGTGTTCACATCCTGAAAATAGCTGAGACTAAAATTCTTATTGAACTTATATCCTAAGCTGAACTCGTTCTCAGTAGTGAATGTACCGGACTTACCGGCGTATGTCGGCCTCAAATCAGCAGACCCTATAATTCCAGACTCTGTTGGGGCTGGAACCGTGACTGCTGTCACGCCAGGCGCTGAGGGTGCCGTCACAGCTGTCGTCTCACCAGTCGTCGCAGGGGCCGCCGAAGTCGGAGCCGAAGTTCCTGGAACCTGCTGAGAAGGAGCTGCAGTCTCAGAAGAAGAGCTCCCAGTCTGAGATTGTGTAGTTGGACCCGTTGTGGCCGGGGCCGCTACAGAGCTGTCGCTTGAAGTCGTTGACTTCTTCGCAGCTTTCTTGCTCCTTGGCGCCGCATAAACATCCGCCACTAGAACCATCGCAAGCATTAAAATGAACCAAGTAAACCGTCTGTTATTCATCAACTCTCCTCCTGATATCTTTGAACCAATAAACTTATACTTTACGTTCAAAGAGGCGGTCCTTATACCATGGGGTTACTCTCGGAATCAAGATGAGTTAGGCAAGCTGAGCAGCACCCCACAAATACTTGAAATTTCGCAGCCTTAGCAGCTATGATCCTCGTTTATGAATGATTCTCTCCCCACTAACCATCTAAAGTCGGAGTCCAGTCTTTATCTGCAGCAGCACGCACACAATCCAGTAGACTGGTATCCGTGGGGCGAACAGGCCTTTCAAAAAGCACGCAGCGAGAAAAAACCTATCTTTCTTTCGATCGGTTATTCCGCCTGCCATTGGTGCCACGTCATGGAGAGGGAAAGTTTCGAAGACTCCCGGACAGCAACACTTCTTAATAAGCACTTTATCAACATAAAGGTTGATCGAGAGGAGCATCCCGAACTGGATCGGATTTATATGACGGCAGTTCAACTCCTAATCGGACAGGGCGGCTGGCCGCTTTCGGTTTTTCTCACCCCCGATCTACAGCCCTTTTACGGCGGAACGTACTTCCCCCCCGAGGACCGGCCTGGTTTTCCTTCTTTTATAAAAATAATTGCCGCGGTTGCAAGCGCCTGGGAAGCGCGCAAGGACAATGTCGTGCAAGCTGCCTCCGAATTAACAGGTACCCTGCACGAAATGGAAAAAGTGTTTGCGCCGTCCCAAGGCAACGCTCCACCCTCAGTTGCTCTGCTGGATAATGCGGTCGGTATTTCAAAGGAGAACTACGACACCCTTAATGGCGGCTTTGGAAAAGCGCCCAAGTTTTTTCATTCGATGGAACACCGAATTTGCTTGCGCCATTGGAAGCGTACACAGGACAGGCGGTCGTTGGAGATGGCTGTTCAAACCTTGGACCAAATGGCCAAAGGGGGAATCTGCGACCAGATCGGCGGTGGCTTTCACCGATACTCTACCGATGGACAATGGCTTGTCCCCCACTTCGAGAAAATGCTGTATGACAATGCTCTTCTCATTGAACTGTACCTTGAAGCCTTCCAAGCAACCTGCAAACAGACTTATAAAAAAATGGCTAAGGAGATACTGGAGTACGTCGCTCGCGAGATGACTTCATCTGAAGGTGTTTTTTTCAGTACTCAAGACGCCGATTCGGAAGGAGAAGAAGGGAAGTTTTACACTTGGTCATATGCTGAATTGCAGCAAGTGTTAGAAAAAGAAACCCTCGACCCGCTCTCTTCCATACTGGACTTGGCTCCTAGTGGAAATTGGGAAGGAAAGATTATTCCTCGAATCATAAAACCTTTCGAAAATTGGACCGATCAGGAGCTTGGCATTTGGAATGCCACTAGGCCTAAGCTTTTCGAGTATCGCAAGAACCGAATTGCGCCCAGCAGGGACGAAAAACTTATTACAATGTGGAACGCTCTTATGATCGCATCCATGGCATTTGGCTATCGAGTTCTGAATGAAGAGAAATGGCTGAATGCTGCCCGAAGAGCTGCCCGATTTATACTGAGTAAATTGGTCCGGTATGATGGCCACACCGGTACCTTGTTTCACACATATAAGGACGGAAAAGCGAGTATTCCAGGTTTTCTGGATGATTACGCGGCACTGATCACCGCCTTGGTTGCTCTGTACGAAAGTGACTTTGATGAACGTTGGTTAAACGAAGCGTTGGCCCTCAGCCAAACAATGGTACTGGAATTTTGGGATGAATCAGCCCAAACTTTTTTTTCCACTGGCAGCAGTCATAAACATCTAATCGTGCGGATGAGAGAATTCCAAGACAGCGCTCTGCCTTCTGGGGTTGGCTTAGCGGCCACTGCTTGCATTAAACTGGGGCGACTGACCGATCATTCTGATTTATTGGAAAAGGCTCGCAACATTTTGAAAACGTATGAACCTGCCATGCAAAAAAACCCGCAGGCTTGCGGTCAGCTTTTGATTGCTCTTTCGATGTTAATCGAACGTCCCAGCGACGTAGTGGTCGTCGCGGGGCAATCGAAACAAGAAACCGATCAAGCCATTTGGTCACTCTGGAAACCATTTGAGCCCAATAGATTAGTCACCCTGATGAGTGACAAGCAATCCACCCTCATTCCAATGCACAGAGGAAAGAAAGCCCTCGAGGGAAAAACAACCCTTTATTTCTGCGAAGGTGGCACCTGTTTACCCCCCGTCGTAAGCGTTCCTTAAACCTGGATTTTGCATACTGAGTGCCTACCCTTCGATCCGGAACAGTGATAGGTTTAGCCAACCATTCGCAAGGGGGCATCCCATGAATATGAAATTTCCGTGGCAAGAAGAGTGGGAGCAGACCAAGCGGCAAACGCTCCAGCAACTTACCACTCCCTTTCCTAATCCCACCGAAATTTTGACTCGGACGACGCTCGAGCAACTGCCCAACATCGACAGACGGACCACTTTTTCTTTTGAGAGTGTGGAGCTCGCACGCAGTGCTTTTGCGGGCGAAACGAATCAGGATATTTATCTTCGGCTGGGTAATCCAACGGTACGCCAGCTTGAGAATATGATCACCCTTCTTGAAGCACGCCACTTTTGTGGGGATCTGGCCACTCCCAATCTTTTGCACTTACTAGCAGAAGCCCCGGTACGAAGTCTCGCTTTTAGCTGCGGGATGGCCGCTATCAGCCATACGTTAACCGCTCTGCTGGGAACGGGCGATACGATGATTACGGATAAAGTTCTTTACGGCTGCACAGATAACCTGCTGAATATCGATTACAAAAACCTAAGAGGAATTCGAGTGGTCGAGGTAGATGTCGGCGATCTAGCTGAAGTGCAGAGAACTCTTGAGCAGTATCCTGAAACAAAAGTGATTTACTTTGAAACGCCAACAAACCCTACTTTGGCTGTCCGAAACGTCAAAGCAATCGCCGAAATTGCAGCTAAGTACCACGCTCTGGTGGTGATTGATAACACGTTCGCCACCCCTTGCCTGCAAAATCCATTGCGGTTGGGCGCGGACATCGTCATCCACTCCCTCACCAAGTACATCAACGGACACGGTGATGTTCTCGGGGGAAGTGTGACAGGCCCCGCCGGATTTATGGCACGCAATGAATCGGGCGGCCTGGCGTACATTCGCAGGCTCTACGGCGGTGTGATGGATCCGGGCCAAGCGGTTTCCATTCTAAGAGGAATCGTTTCGTTACCACTCCGAATGGAAAAGCACTGTGATAACGCTGAAAAGGTTATCGAGCTGCTTACCAAACACCCGTCAATTAAAAATGTTTTCTACCCTGGGCTTGGCAGCGCTCGCGAGATAGCAAGCGGGCAAATGCGGCGCTTTGGAGGAATGGTAGCATTCGAATTACACGGAGACCTTTCAGTCACTGCCAAGGCTCTCAACCAAGTGGTGCACCAGGAAGTCGGATACATCGCTGTCAGTTTAGGGCTTCCCTACACCGTTTTTGAACATCCGGCTGGAATGACCCACTTTTTTGTTCCTGAAAAAGAACGGCAGCGAAAGGGAATATCCGACACTCTGGTACGGATGTCCGTGGGACTTGAAGACTCTAAGGAAATAATAAAAACCCTTAAAAATATATTGAATTTTACGGTTTGAAATCAAACAGTCGCCTGGTAAAACCCTTAAACAACGCGTACTGGACCTATTCACAGGGAGTGAAGGAGTGCGAGCATGAGACCAAGATTCGAACTACTCACAGAGCAACTGAAAAAACAGATCGTCAGCGAAGCCTGTCAGGTGCTTGCTGAGATTGGAATGGAAATCAACAACCCGAACGTTCTGTCACTGCTTTCGGAGCACGGCGCTCGTATCGATAAAGAGACAAAACGAGCCTATTTCAGCAATGAACTGGTCAATAAGGCTCTCCGATCAGCTCCTTCCTCAGTAAAGCTTTATGACGTTCTTGGGCAACAGACACATGATTTATCCGGATACAATGTGCACTTTACCCCCGGTTCAGCTGCCCTAAACATTCTTGACCACAAGACCAATCATATACGAAAACCATCGACTGAAGATTATGTCCAGTATGCCAAACTAGTTAGCCAACTGAAACATATCGCCGCTCAAAGCACAGCTTTTATTCCTTCGGATGTTCACGAAAATATTTCTGACAGTTATCGACTATTTCTTAGCCTTCTTTATTGTGAAAAACCGGTTGTTACAGGCACCTTTACAGTGGATTCTTTTAACGTAATGAAAGATTTTCAGGTTGCTGTTCGTGGAAGTGCGAGAGCGCTACGGGAAAAACCACTCACCATTTTCTCATGCTGCCCGACATCACCGCTCAAGTGGGGCGATGTCACTTCCCAGAACCTGCTCGATTGCGCCAAATATGGAATTCCCGTTGAATATATTTCCATGCCACTTTCCGGCTTTATGGCCCCCGTAACACTCGTCGGAACAGTCATCCAACATACGGCGGAAACGTTAAGTGGAGTGGTCATCAGCCAACTGGCAAGCCCAGGTACACCGGTAATCTACGGTGGTTCCCCAGCTATTTTTGACGTCCGTTACGAAACAACTCCCATGGGCGCTATCGAGACAATGATGGTGGATTGTGCTTACAACGAAATTGGAAAGCACTTGGGACTTCCCACACAAGCATATATCTCGCTCAGTGATTCTAAACATCTCGATGCTCAAGCGGGCATGGAAAGCGCAATCGGTGCAACCCTTGCGGCTCTTTCCGGTATTAACAGCATATCCGGTCCCGGAATGCTTGATTTTGAAAGCTGCCAGAGCCTGGAAAAACTCGTTCTCGACAATGAGATTTGTGGCATGATGTTCCGGCTTATTCAAGGCATAGAGCCAAGGGAGGATTTCCCCTCGGTAGGGCTTTTTAAGGAACTGCTTAATGATGGGCATCTTCTGATATCAAATCATTCGAGACGCTATCTAAAGACCGAGCATTTTTTCCCAAGTTCTGTCATCTGCCGGTCAAACAATGCCCGGTTCATTGAGGAAGGTTCGCTGACACTCGGACAACGTGCCCACGCTGAGGTGGAGTCACTGCTGAGCAAATATCAACCTTCTCGCTTACCAGCGGAAGTCCAAAAAGAGCTTTGTCGTTTAATGGAAACCGAGGCTCGTAGGTACGGCCAGAATCAGCTGCCGAATAGGGGCTAGTCAGTCATGTTTCCCGTTTCACCGAAAATATGCAAATGGCCACCCTCGGAGGTACTGCCCGAGCGAAGTAACATCATTAAGAAAGAAGGCCTCAAGGACGCTTCAAAATTTCTACCCCTGTTGGAGCAGGCAGAAAAGTTGTTTGTCGATTTCTCTGCCCCCACAGGTTTAGTCGGTGAAATTTCGGCCGACCAATTTGAAAGGGTTTTTGAGGGTCTCGGCCAGAACGAGCCCCAAGCTCCTTTGCGTGAAATCTATCCAAAGGCCCAGGCACTTGCCTTGTTCGGCATTACTCTGGGTCCCACCATTAGTAGCCAAATTGAATCTTTGTTCGAATCAGACGATTTTGTGCTCGGCTATCTTCTTGATTGCATGGCCTCCTTAGCTTGCGAGCGGGCCGTAGATCATGCATCACACCAATTTGCCGATGCCTACGAAGGCCTATCCACCATGGCTTACAGTCCAGGGTATTGCGGCTGGCACATTAGCGCTCAGAAAACACTGTTCCAAATGATCGAACCCCAAACGATTGGGATATCGCTTAATGAAGATTTTTTAATGAGTCCGCTCAAGTCGACAACCGGCGTATTGGTGGCAGGGCCCAGGGAAATCCATGGAGTAAAACCGGGATACCCCTTTTGCCGTCAATGCAAATGCCGGACGTGTCTTGATCGGCTGACGACTGTCCAATGAAAGGAGACGGGATGGAATTACTGACTCAAATCTCAGAGGCTCTTCAACAAGGAAACGAGGAACTTGTCCACCAGGGCACTCAGCAAGCGATCGCGGAGAAAATCCCACCCAAAAAGATTTTGGACGATGGTCTGATAGCAGGAATGAATGCGATTGGCGAACGGTTTGGCCGTCACGAGGTTTTTTTGCCAGATGTGCTGATGGCTGCCAAAGCGATGGTTAAGGGGATGGAACCGCTAAAGCCGCTGCTTATTCGTGACGATGTCCCTTCACTCGGCAAGGTGGTTATCGGGACCGTTCAAGGCGATTTACATGATATCGGCAAGAACCTCGTGGGCATCATGCTGAAAGGCGCAGGCTTCGAGGTGGTCGATCTGGGTAAAAGCGTTTCGCCCGAGAAATTCATTGATGCGGCCGTCAATGAAAACGCAGAGATCATCGGAATGTCTGCCTTGCTGACCACCACCATGTCAGTGATGAAAAAAGTGACCGAGCTGCGCAAACAAAAAAACCTGCAAGGGAAAATCAAAATTGTCGTCGGTGGAGCACCTGTTACAAAAGAATTTGCGACTGAAATTGGTGCGGATGGGTACGCGTTTGATGCCGCTAATTCCGTGGCCTGCGTTAAGCAGCTGATGGGGCATGCGTAGAATGAGTGTCCTGTTGGACCGCCTGAAACGAAGGGAAATCCTAGTAGCAGATGGTGCCCTGGGCACCATGCTAATGGGAGAAGGATTGCAAGCAGGCGATTGCCCTGAGGCAATCGTCCTTTCCCGGCCGAAGCTACTGCTCGAAATCTGCGACTTATATCTGCAAGCCGGTGCGGACATCCTACAAACCAACACGTTCGGTGGTTCGCCTCTGAAACTTGCAGAGTACGGGCTGCAGGACCAGTGCGAAACCATCAACCGTAGGGCTGTTGAGTTAGTCAGGGAAGTTGCAGGCACAAAGGCGTATGTTTCCGCCTCCATTGGACCGACGGGGAAAATTTTGCAGCCATACGGCGATACGGCTCCTGCTGAAGTCGAACAGGCTTTTGAAAGACAACTGAAGGCAATTCTTTCGGCAGGGCCTGACTTAATTTGCATTGAAACGATGATGGACAATCAGGAAGCTGAAATAGCCATTCGCACTTCAAAGAAGCTCGCTCCGCAGACTCCAGTAATGGCCACCGTAACGTTTGAGGATTCTGCTCGCGGTTTTTTTACAATGATGGGAACCGATATTCGCCATGTCGCCAGCTCTCTTTCCGCAGCAGGAGCTGACATCGTCGGTTCTAACTGCGGAAACGGATTGGAGAAGATGCTAAGGATCGCACGGGAGCTTAGAAACTGCACTGAACTTCCGCTGGCCATTCAGTCCAATGCTGGCATGCCGATCTCCCAGAAAGGCAAACTTTCTTACCCGGAAACACCGGAATTCTTCAAAAAACATGTGCCAGAGCTTATCCATGCGGGTGTTTCAATTATCGGGGGCTGCTGCGGTACCACCCCAGCGCATATTCAGGCAATCAAAGAAATTGTTTTGGCAAGGGCCAGAAAAGTTACGGAGTAGTCATTTACCGGCACCAATGTTAACGGAAGAGGTGTAGATAGTTGTCATCATACTTTAGTCCGTGGTATTTGTTCCCGATGCGAACCCAAACTTGTTTGGTAATTTTATTTGTTTTTGCGCTTACCTTTGTCATTGCATATGCACAACCTTCGAAGCAACCTTTCGCTGTAAAGGATGGCACCAGCGATAGCTTTTCGAAGTTCCATCTTTCAGCTGACCTTTTGGGACCGGGATTTTTCGGAAGTGTAAACGGAGGCTTCCGACCCATGAAACATTTTACTATCACTGGCGGATTAGGCTACTTCAGTTATTCTTTCCTCAATTTAAGTATTAAGTCATGGCAATTACCGATGTACCTATCAGGCTTGGCTGGTGGAGATAATCATTTCTTGGAAGTCAGCGCAGGAGGCATTTTTGTATTTGTTAGTGAGACCGTCTCCAGCGCTTTTGATTCGAACCTCAAAGAAAATCTGTCAAGTTCTGGTGTACTTGGGCTCGTGGGAGTCGGTTACCGCTACTGGCCATTGACTGGAGGTTTTCATTTTCGCGCAAACGTCTATTACTTTTTCCGGCAAGTGGGTGTGATTTTTCCTGGCCTTACTTTCGGGTACGCTTTTCCTTAAGAGCACCAGTAATGCAGAAGGACTAGGGGATAGAAGTCTTCTAAAAGGCTTTGTCAAAAAATCGCTCCGCAAAAAAACAGCAGGGGGGCCAAGTACACTACACCAACCACTATGAAATGATGGTTTATGAGCAGCGTCTTTTATCTCACAGCTTTGTCATGCGGAGACAAATGTTCTCATCGGCCTGAAAAGCCGCCTCCGAGCATTTTCTTCACGTTCCTCGCCGTGAGACAAAACCCGCTTGCCAAACCCCTCATTTCATAGTGGTTGGTGTACTAGCAACTGGCTTGAGCCTAGTTATCTGGAGGTTTTATGGCTTGTATAAAGTGGTCGACACCCTTGATGATTGTAAGCTTGGTTTTTGTTACGCGAACAGCATGCGGGACACCCATTAAGTGGAATGACCAAGCAAAGTGGGAAAGGGCGGTCAAGAATGTGCTGGATTTTTTTGATGACCATGCCTGGGATTCTCATTCGTATGCTTCAGAACTAGATGAAAAGGGCAACCTGACGTCTGATGTGAGACAGATAGTCGCCTTGGCAAGAATGATTTACGCAAATGCGAAAGCCCCCAAGCAGCATCAAAACTTACATCGTGCCCGTCAGACTGCCGAGTTTCTTCTTCGGAATATGTTGACCAAAGACGAGGTTGGAATACTTTTCCGTTCCTCTGTGAATGCAAAGGGTGAGGCTCCAACAGGCATGGATGCACGTTCCTATGTTTTCATTTTTGAGCAAGCTTATCCCATCGCTGGTCTTGTGGCTCTCTACAGTGCCGATCCTAAGGCCAATGCAGATCTGCTATCAACCATCCGCCACGCAGCCGAGAGCTTTTGGAATAGGTTTTGGGATTCAACTCATGGCGGCCTCTTTTACTACTACAATCTCTCGAAAAAGGATCATTCAAATGATCAAGGACAAGTGCACAAGAGCTATCAATCAACCATTTATCCGATTTCATCGTTCCTGTTGGCGTTAAGGAATGCGGACGTCGAAGTGCGGTCCCGATACGATCATTGGATCAACAAACTTCTTGATGTCGCAATGGCGCAACTAATTGAGAAAGAAGATGGCCAGATGACTGGATGGCTCAGGGAACGAACGCTTCCAGATTTCAGCATCGATCCCAGCTACGTGATGAGTGAGGCTGGTCATATTACGCAACTATCATGGGTTATGGGCGAGGCGGTCAAACAGCAAATTGTTAAAGAACCAGCAAAAAGGGCACTCTACAGGAAAACTGTCGAGACGCTTCTGACAAAGTTCATCAGACATGGTGGCATTAGTCCGACACTTGGTTGTGTTTACGATGCTTTCGATCGCACTTCAGGCCTTCCATTGCGAGACGACAAGGGACGGACAACAACGGCTTGGTGGTCAAACCTTGAAGCCATAATCGCATATTCGTTTGCGCTCCGACACCGATGGCTCGGCGATCTTACAACAGCAGAGGTGGAAAGGACGCTGGACGGTTTAGCCAACTGCTATTTCTCCTATTTTGTCGATACAAAATATGGCGGTGAGTATTTTCGCATCAACGCTCAAACTGGCGCAGTCGTCGATTCAACCAAAGGAAATGGCGGAAAATCGGGGTATCACATTACTGAGGCTTATCAAGCCTTGTTCGGTAGCCTTGCAATGTAAAAACCTTATCTCAAGCCGCCTCAATCAGCACATTCATTTTGATCTTTGCTTTTCGTAACTGATCCTGAAGGCAGTATTTAACAGCAAACTTCTCAGGAAATCCGGCAAGTCGGGCAATCTTCGTGGCAAGAGCCGGACTCACAAGAACACGTCCTTTTTCAATGTCGCAGATCATCGACCGCGACACCTTCAGTTTTCGTGCTAGTTCGGCCTGCGTCAAATCCATAGAAAGGCGGGCTGCGGTCAGAAATGTCCCGAAGGTCATGTCGCCCATTTCTTTCTTGAAAAAGTCTGATGCCTTGGTATTAGTACGCATGTTTCATTACCTCTTTCACTGACACAATCACGATTTCCCCTGAATCGTACTCCTCGTAGACAACTCGGTACCCGCGACTTAGCCGTGACGATCGCTGTCCTTTCCGATCCCCTTTCAATGGTTCATCGTGATAACCAGGAACTTTTCTCATCGCCCAAATGCCCTGCTCTTCAATCAACAACGTCCAGGTACGAAGCGCCCTTCTGATGTGGTCCGGCAGGTAACGAGCCTGTTTTTGCACCAAGCCAGAAAGAATGACTTCCTAACGCCCAGACATTAAGACTCATTGTACGGTATTTTACTGTACACCACAAGTTTTGGACACTGAAAACAAGACTATCCGAAAGATACGAGCGGCGAATGCGGATACGTGGGTGACTATGCAAACAAAACTTACATAAAGAGGTTAGAGGAACTGGGCCTTAAACATCAGTTTGTTTACATAGGACTCAATAAGGTCTGTGTAATCCCACGCAAATGTTAGGTCAAATAGTTGGCGTGGGAATCCAGACTAGGAAAGCCTTAAGACTTTTTTCCACAGCCTGCTGACAGTGAAACAAAACCTGATGCAGGTACTCATCTTGCTCCAGAATCTTTTCATCAATCTTAGTTCTATCGATAACCATAAGTTTGCTTCGTTTTCATAGAATATCGGCTCGCCTTCTGCAATGACCAGTAGCATTTAGGCATTGGGCGCTAGAAGGCTCGAACTTCTGACCTCTGCCGTGTGAAGGCCTTTTCGGCTTAATCGTCGATAAACCGCAATAAACTTCAGTAAACAAAAGACACAAGAATTCAAAATATTTACTCCACGCTACCCATTTCTTCTTGTTCACTGAAATTCAACCGAGTATATCCAATTTGGACTTACTGTGGACTTACGGAATCCGCCTTCTGAAATCATGGGGGTGGCGTGAACAACAAAATGATTTCTGAAAAGATGAATGAGGAATTTTTCAATCGGATTCGGGAAATTTTGAAACACTCCCGCAACCACGCTTTACAGACCATCAACGCTACGATGGTCCGCGCTTATTGGGAAATGGGCCGCGAAATTGTGGAAGAAGAGCAACGGGGCGCAAATCGTGCCGGGTACGGGGAACAGCTTATTCGGGAGCTTTCAAAGAGGCTTAGCCGTGAATTTGGGCAGGGGTTCAAGGAGCGTAACCTTCGGAATATACGGCTTTTTTACCAAGCATATCCAAAATGGCAGGCAGTGCCTGCCAAATTGACTTGGACTCATTATCTAATCCTATCCCGTGTGGAAAGCCACGAAGCAAGAGCCTTTTATGAGAAAGAATGCGTCGAGGCCAGCTGGTCCACGCGGGAACTGGAGCGCCAAATAAGCTCCCTCCTTTATGACCGGCTTGCTTTATCGAAAGACAAAGAAGGGCTAATGGCCCTGAGCCAAAAAGAAAATGGGGTTTTCCAACCATCCGACGTTATCAAAGACCCCTATGTTTTGGAGTTTACCGGCTTGCCACAAGCGGAAAAATTTCAGGAATCCGATTTGGAACAAGCGTTGATTAATCATCTAGAAAAGTTCCTGTTGGAACTTGGTAGGGACTTCTTCTTTGTAGCCAGGCAGCAACGAATTTGTATTGATGGAGACAACTTTTACATAGACCTCGTTTTTTATCACCGGCTTCTGCGCTGTTTTGTCCTCATTGACCTTAAGGTTGGGAAACTCACCCAACAGGACATCGGTCAAATGCTGCTCTATACGGGCTATTACGAAGCCGAAAATATGAAGGATGGGGAAAATCCCCCGGTCGGCCTCATTCTCTGCGCCGACAAAAACGATGCAGTTGTTCGCTACACCCTGAGCAAAAGCACCCAACAAGTTTTCGCCTCTCGCTACAAACTTTATTTGCCGACCGAGGAGGAGCTGGCCAAAGAACTTCGCCGAGAGCGAGAGCAAGTTGAGATTGAGCAACGGTTAAAGGAAAAGCCATGAAAGCGAAGATAGGAAACCGTTTGATAGCTTCGCTGAAACCACAGGAAAAACCCCTTGAAATTTGTGACACGAGCATTCCCGGATTTATAGTTCGGGTCCAGCCCAGTGGCATCATGACGTACATTTGCTCTTATCGCCTTCGAGATGGCAGGAGAAATCGCGTATCGATTGGCAGGGCTTCGGTGTTTACACCCGCGCAAGCGAGAGACCGAGTGAAAGAATTATTAGCGGACGTAACAAAGGGAACCGACCCAGTAGAGGCTAGAAAGCTCGCTCGGAGCCACACTCTTAAAACCTTTCTTAAGGAAGAATATGAACCCAAGGAACTGGCAAACCACAAATCGGGAAATGCCACACTGAAGAGGTTGCAGGCGTGTTTTGCCGAATTTGAAAACAAAAAACTCTCAGACCTCAACACTTGGATTATCGATAAGTGGAAAAGTGAGAGACAAAAGAGCGGAATCAAAGCAGCGACCATTTCTCGTGATATTACGGCCCTTAAAGCCCTGCTCTATAAAGCGGTCCAGTGGAAATTTATTGCAACAAATCCCCTTGCAAAATATTCCCCATTCAAAAACGCCGATAAAAACAGGCGTGTTCGTTATTTGAGCCCTGACGAAGAATCTGCCCTCAGAAAGTCCCTCGATGATAGGCAAGAACAGCAGCGTAAAGAGCGCGACAGCGCCAATCAGTGGCGCAAAGAACGTGGATACGCGGAACTCATCGACCTTCGCGCTCTTCCGTTAACCGACCATCTCAAACCATTGGTTTTGCTCGCACTAAACACCGGATGCCGTCGCGGAGAGTTATTCAAACTGCGATGGGAGAAAGTCGATTTCTCTCGGTCGATTCTCACTGTGGATTGGTCCACCACGAAGAACGAAGAAACAAGGCATATCCCGCTAAACGCGGAAGCATTAGAAGTGCTGCAAACGTGGCACAAACAGCGTGATTATCCTAAAGATGGGTATGTGTTTCCCGGTAAGGACGGATGTGCTCTCAACAATATTAAAAAATCATGGGCCCCAGTTATCAATGCAAGTGGCATTTCAGATTTTCGGTTTCACGATATTCGTCATCATTTCGCATCTCGATTGGTTATGGCAGGCGTGGACCTCAACACAGTCAGGGAACTTCTAGGCCACGGCGATATTAAGATGACTCTGCGATATGCTCATTTGGCGCCTCATGCAAAGGCGGAAGCAGTGGCCAGGTTAATCCCACCGTCTGCGATTCATTTTGACCAATCGATGGAATTAACCAAATCGTAAAGTGCTTTAGAGTTTTGAAGCACAATAACTGGACCCTGTGAGAAAGGTCCTCCATCCTTTGCTACCGCGCTTCTATGGCAGCCTCGTTTTCGTTGAACCGCACTCACTGTTGCGTCCATATGGACAACCAAGCTTGGTAAGAAATCCGATGTTATTTTGATAACCGTACCTGAGTTGTAAGCCTTTCGGACTTCGTTAAAAAACATTGCAAAGTCTTTGTTCATGACATGGGCTTGAGGACCATTGTTTGATTCGAAATAGAGAGCGATCTGAGCGATTCCCAATCCTCTTAAGCGCTCCCTCGCTTGCTCTATTTTGTTTCGAACTCGTTCAGGCCCTTTGCCCCATTCATCTGATTCATCAGATGAGAAATAACATTCCAATAACGGGCCCAAGAGATGTTGCCTGTTCCCCAGGGATTTCATTAATACCTCGAAAAATTCATTGATGATGGCATCACGTGATTTGGTTGTAGTGTAACCATTGCAGAGAATCTCTGAAAACGAGAGAAACATAGCATATTTTTGCCAAGTCATTCGGGTCGCTACTCTACCGGATTCTTCGTATTTTCTTCTGGACCTATTTCGCTTTCCCCTGTTATCGGCGGAAAAGGGTCCCTCATCACAGTTGGCAAGTGCCTCAAAAATTAAAAAGGTGCGTAAGAATTCTACAGCAACCTGTTGGTGGCTGGGTTTCACTAAATCACTAATGAGTCGAAAATCGTTCACCATAATGGCCCTAACCCTTCGCGTTATTAGGGCGTGATTTTTCGGGGGTATCTCCACATTACTCCTTAGCCTTTAGTAACGTTCAGGGAACGTAAGCCACCCTGGGAAAAAATGAAATCGCTTTTAGGAGGAAAAATGCAATCCAAAGAAACTCTTACAGAACAAGAGGCCGCCGCTTTTCTCTCAATCTCAAGGGCTTCGCTTCGGCAAAGCCGGATGAATAGAACCCGGAAAAATCGACTACCGCCACCACCATTTTGCAAAGTGGGGCGACGGGTCATTTACATTCGTTCGGACTTACAAAAATGGCTGGAAGCACACCGGATACAGCCATGATCACCATTTCAGCCGAAACCATCGCCCGCAAATTGAAAGGACGCCGGACCTCTGTGGGTTGGATCTGTCACTGCCCATCGCACGACGATAAACGACCATCACTCGCTGTGGCGGAAGGACGACACGGCAGAGTGCTCGTGTACTGTTTTGCAGGGTGTAAGCAATGGAATGTTATCCGGCGGTTGGAACAACTTGGGCTGTGGAATTCATTTAAGAAAGGAGTGCGGTTGGACCGGGGGCTCTATTGCAGGTAACCCCCGATATCCACCGCCATAGCTTATGTCTATATTAAACTTTATACAAAAACTTTGGAAGGAATCCCTTCCCTTGGAAGATAAGATGTCAGCACCGGCACGACTTTATATTAAGCAACGGGGGATAAATGTAGCAACATTTCCCGATGCACTAAAATTTCATCCCGGGCTTACGTACACGTACGATAACAAAATTATTGGCCGATTCCCGGCTATTGTTGCCAAGGTAACCGAACCCAATGGCAAAGATTTCTCTATCCACCGAATTTTTATTACCCAGGATGGCAAGAAGGCTCCGGTACCTGAACCCAAGAAGAGTCTCGGACGCATGAAGGAGCGAGCTGTCTGGTTTGCACAGGCCAGTAACGAGGTGTCAGCTGCAGAAGGCATCGAGACCGCGCTCGCAGTATTCCAAACGACGAGCATGCCAACTGTCTCATGTATTTCTGCCACTGGTATGAAAACGCTACTGGTCCCAGAGAACATCCAAACGGTTCACATATGGGCTGACAAGGACTGCAGCGGAGCCGGTGAGGACGCGGCCATGACTTTGGCAGAGAAGCTCGTTCGACAAGGAAAAACCGTCTATATACACAGCCCTCCCATGCCTATACCAGAAGGCAAGAAGGGGGTGGATTGGCTCGATGAACTCAATACCCATGGTGCTACGAAATTTCTCGCTTCACTAGAGGAGACAGCACCAGTTTCTATAAATGGCTTGAACGGGAGCAAGAAACTATTTGGCGTAGCGGCCAGTTTTGATGTTAGAGATGGCGGCGTTTACTACCAAGATGAGGATAAGGCTCCCCAGTGGATATGTTCTCGTCTCGACATCGTTGGGGAGACTCGGAGCGAGAAGGGAACAAACTGGGGCCGCTTGCTTCGCTTTAAGGACAATGATGGCAGATTTCACGAATGGGCTATGCCGATGTCACTTCTCGCTGGTGACGGTAATGAATACCGCGCTCACCTGCTTAACCTTGGGCTACAGATTTCACCTGGCAGTGATGCCAAGAAAAAGTTGAGCTCTTACATTCAAGTATTCAAAGCCCTTCGAAAGATTACGTGCGTAGACCGAGTTGGCTGGCATGACAAACAGTTCGTCTTACCCGACTGCACAATCGGTTGTTCCAAAATTGACGAGCAGGTTCTACTGCAAAGTGCTGAGATAAACCGTAGCAACCTTCGTGCCGCTGGTACCTTGATAGACTGGCAAGAAGTAATTGCGAAAAAATGTATCGATAATTCTCGACTCATCTTTGCTGTGTGCACTGCCTTTGCAGGACCTTTACTGAAGCCAACCAATCACGAAGGAGGGGGATTTCATTACCGAGGGGTTACCTCAATTGGGAAAACTACTGCCCTTCGCATAGCAGGAAGCGTCTGTGGTGGCGGGGAAATCAACGGATACTTGAATACTTGGCGGACCACCGCAAACGCAATCGAGGCAGTAGCAGCACAACATTGTGACCTACTTTTACTTCTTGATGAAATCCACCACGTTGAGCCTAAGATCGTTGGGGAAGTAGCATATCTCTTAGCCAACGGTTGTGGCAAAAGCCGTTTAAATAGGTCAGTTCAGCTTCAACGGCCAATGGAATGGCGGCTACTGTTCTTGTCATCGGGCGAAGCAAGTCTTGCTGAATATCTTTGCCAGGCAGGAATCCAAGTCCGCGGTGGCCAAGAGACGAGGATGGTGGATATTCCTGCCGATGCTGGTTTTGGACATGGACTATTTGAAAACCTCCATGGATTTCCGGATGGGTGTAGCTTTTCTGACCACCTTAATCAGGCATCTAAAAAATTTTATGGTACCCCCTTGAGGCAATTCTTAGCGTTGTTCTGTAAAGAGAATGAATGGGCGGTAATTATTAATGATATGACTAACGCCTTTGTCTCGAAGCAAGTGCCTCTAGGTACCAGTGGTGAAATCCACCGGGTCGCAACTAGGTTTGGCTTAGTTGCTTCAAGCGGAGAATTGGCGACAAAGCTGGGGATTTGTCCCTGGAAAGAAGGGGATGCCTCCTTGGCAGCATCTGTCTGTTTTAAGGCATGGATTGCTTCTCGGGGCGGATATGACTGCCAGGACACCATGAATGGGATTGCACAAGTCCGAGCATTCCTGCAAGAGTTTGGAACTGCTAGATTCCCAATTATCGCGGGTACCGGAGTGAGCGATGAGGGGGGCATAAGACGCGCCGGATTTCGTAGGGTATCAGTAAGTGGCGATACTGAGTGGCTAATTTTTAATGAAGTATTCAAAAAAGAAGTTTGCAAGGGTTTCAATCCGAGGGCTGTTGCGAGGGCATTGAAAGAACGCAATTACCTATGGAGAGATAGTGATGGAAAATGCTCACGTCCTGAACGCTTGCCAGGTCTTGGTAAAGTGAGAGTCTATTGCATCCGTTCATCCATCATGGAAGAAGGTGTTTCGGGTGTGTCAGGTGTGTCAGGTGTGCCAGGAAGGGAGAAATGATAATGGTTTCAACACTCCGACATCGGTTTTTATCACAGATAATGTGGAACACGCATTTGGCTATGGTGTACCAACGGCTCCGACTTAAGAATTGAATAAAAACAATTACTCAAGCGAACGTCACACATGGAACACCTGGGACACCCCCACCGATTGGTCCCAAAAAACATGAAGTAAGACGGCTATGCTACCTTTTTCAAGTAATCACCCTCTGGAGGAGATATGGTACCACCGTCATTTTCGGTGGGGCTCTGATTCGTAATATTCATGGGGGAGGAAACATTTGTAGCATTAGAAGATGCTCCGTCAGGCTCTTGGCATTTTTGCCTGCTTCTCTTAGCAGCCCTCTTTTGACCTCGAATGTATCGGTCTAATTCGGCACGCTGTGTTTCGTTCCAAGAACTTATCATATCGTTCAGGCCCTTTTCGAGGAGGTCTGCAAGTTTATGCGCAGTCCGGTCGATCCGATCACCAAATCCGGTAATCACCCGATCGCTCTGTCCGGTGCACCCGATCACTTTCCGATCGGAGCGAAGCGACGCAGGGTCCTATTT
>JACQOU010000265.1 GCA_016207775.1 Deltaproteobacteria bacterium | reverse complement strand
GTTGTAGACGTTAAGTTCAGAATCGCCTCAACGTATTATCGCTACCATCATTTTGCGAAAGCTCAGGAAGTATATAAGGAGCTTGTTGTCAGTTATCCGAGCCATCGAAGCGCGACCACCTCAGCGCGCATTGTTCTTGATATTTTCAATATAAGAAAAGACTACGACGGTTTGAATGCAACGGCGGAAGAGTTTGCCCAAATGCCAAGGCTGGGTGATGCGAGTTTTAGGGCGGAGATGGCCTCTTTACGTGGTGAAGTCGGCTTTAAAAAGGTCGAGAACTTAGAAAAACAAAATAAATGGAAAGAGGCGGCTGAATCTTATCTTGCTGTTTTCAAGAGTCATCCGAATAGTGAGCTTGCAGAAAAGGCGCTTTACAACGCAGTAATCAGCTTTGAGAAAGCGGGGGATTCCGGAAAGGCTGTTGAAACCTCACGCCAGTTTATTGCGAAGTTTCCCAAGAGCGAGTACACAAAGCGGCTATCGCTAACAGCCGCCAAGAACGCTGAAAAACAATACGATTTCGAAAACGCTCAAAAGCTCTATCAGGCATTTCACAAGAAATACCCGGATGATAAAGAAGCAAAAAAAGCGCTTTATAATGCTGCGGTGTTTGCCGAGCTTTTGGAATGGAATAGCGTGTCGCTTGATCTCTATGCAGAGTATCTTAAGCAAAAAGGGATCGCCGCTGATGAGAAAAAAGCCATTGCGATCAGTCAGGCAAAAATTTATCGAAAGCAAAGCAAATGGGATAAGGCTGCTAATCAATACAGAGATTTAATCGCATCGGCCCGCACAGTTGAGGAAAAGATGGGCCTGCTCACGGAACTGGCACGTCTTTATGAGAAGGCACAGCGGCTGAAAGACAGGCAACAAACTTTGGAGCAAATGGACCGGCTTTCGGAAGCAAAAAAATCGGCTAAGTGGCAGGGTCTATCATTGCTCTATTTGGCGGAGGCAAAATACCGTTCTGTTGATACTCTCCATAAGAAATATGAAAAGGTGAAGCTGCGTTTTCCCCCGGACTTTTTGGTGCAGGAGTTAAAGCGGAAACAAAAACTGCTTGCTCAGTTGGCAAAACGGTATGACGAGGTCGTGGCCAGCGGAGTTCCGGATTGGGGGGTGGCAGCTCTACATGATAAAAGTACGGTCTACGCCGATTTTGTTCAGGCCTTTCGCTCTCTGCAGTTGCCAAAAAATGTGAAAGAAGAAGAAAAGGTGGACTTGCAAAAAGGCTTAACCAAGATTGATACGGAGATCGTTAAGCCGCTGGAAACAAAGTCATCTGAAATTTTGAAAGCATGTGTGGAAAAGGCGGCTCAGTTTCATGTGGTGAACGATTATGTGGCTAAATGCCATGAAAAATTCTATAGGGGGCAGGAGGAAATACGGCCTACCGGTATTCTTCCTCAGCCGTCTTACTGGTCAACTCGGTGGATCTCTAAGGAGGTAGCGCATCCATGATTATGAGGCGCTATGTTGTTTTGGCTTTTGTGTTGATTTGGTTGGCTGGTTGCGCATCGGGCCCGGCAAAAAAGAGTGACGAACAGGCGGCACGACCAAACAAGAGCACGCAGGCTTTGCGGTACCTTGCATGGCTTGAAGGAACTGTCCAGACCGACTATGACGTCGACAAAAAAGCCATTCAGTCCAGGCTTGAAGTGTTTCGGAACAGTCCGCCTTTGGCGACTGATGTGGAAACCTATCTGGAATATCTTTCTGTCCTCGATGCGTCTGATAGTGCGCGAGCGGACAAGGAGATCAAACAATTTGCGGCCAATCATCCGGGTGAAAAGCGCCTTGCATTTCTACTCGCCGTTCATTATTTACGAGCGAACAAGAAGGAGTTGGCAGCCTATTACTTCCATCAATTGGAAAAGGACCCGCATTTCCCATGGAAATCCCTGCTCTATAACAATTTGGGTTTGCTCGCGTTAAAAGACGGGAATCGCATTTTGGCGATGGATTATTTGGATCGGGCGATCAAAGCAACCCCGGCGGTTGCAGCTCCCTTTGTTAACTTGGGGGCCATTTACCTTCACAGTCGAAGCTATGCAGATGCTGGAAAGCTGTTTGTTCGTGCGCTGGAGATTGACGACGATTTTGAAGATGCCGCGCTGGGCTTGGGAGGTTCGCTCGAAGGTCAGGGAAAATATGAAGAGGCGCACAGCATTTACAGCGATTTTATTGCATCGCATCCGAACGCTTTGTCTGCTTTGTATAACGATTCGGTAATATTGGGAAAACGTCTCAAACGTCAACAGGAAGCATCTCAGCAACTTTTGCGGTATGTGCAAAGGGGCGGCAAAGAGTCCGCTCGGGCTCAGGAAATGCTTCAAAGTTGGCGATAAGATAGGTGCGCCCGTGGGCCGCCTTTTTTGAAATGGGCATGAATGATGGATAGAAATGGTAGTTTGATCGTTTTGGCGGGAATGGTTTTGATGTTTGTATTGTGTGCACCGCACCCCCTGTATGCGGATGAACAAGAGGAGGGGCGGGAATTGGCAAAAAAATCGGATGCGAAACCTTCTGCTCCGTCTCGACGGGAAGAAGGCGACTATGTCATTGAAAAACGATCAGACGGCACAACGATAAAGTACAAGAAGAAAACGCAATATGATTTTGAGGGTGCCAATATAGAAGGTCTCTATAAGAGGCCTTCAGGCTCCTATATTTCCAACGTAAAAGACGTAAAAGGAAAAAGCATTATTCGCATCCGTGAGAATTTCGACGCCGAGGTGATAGACTCGGGAAGAATACTCAGGTGATTTTAGGTGTCCTCAAGTTGTCTTGAGGGAACTCATATGGAAGAAGCGAAAGCCACTTCAGCGTTTCCAGTCAGGTTGGACGTTATCGGAGAAAAAGGCGATATCCTTCATACCGCCGAGTTTATTAAAGAGAAGATTGTACTGGGGCGTATTCTTTCTGCAGATCTGCGGATTGATGATCCAAGAGTTTCTCGTATCCATGCCCTATTGGAAGTTCGGGGCGAAAACATCCTCATTACTGACTTGGCCAGTACGCATGGAACCTTCGTGAATGGTGAGCGTATCGTTGAAGCGAAGATAAAGGTCGGCGACACTATCAAGTTGGGTCATGTCGACGTAAAAATTCAAAAAGGCTCTGGAAAGGTGACGTCGGTCACTCCTCCCGCTCAGCGCCCAGTTTTTGATAGCGAAGAGACGCAAATTGATATCGATCGCTCTTTATTGGATCAAACGGATCGCCGCTCCGAAACGGACAGACGTAAAAAGGATGCCTTTCCGGAAGAGAAGCGTCTCGAGGATCGTCGCCAGGGAGAGAGGCGTCTGGACGAGCGAGAGGAAGAGCGTCGAAAAAAAGAAGAAGGAGTGCCCGCTGGAGTCGAAGACGATCGACGTTCAGGCGAGGAGCGACGTGAGGATCGCGATTGGGAAAGACGAATTGGTGAGCGCCGCAGGGGGGATAGAAGACTTTTTGATATTACAAGCCTTGAAAGACGGATTGAGGAACGGCGGATTAGAAAAGGTGATGATGATATTCTGCCCGAGGAACTTGAAAAAGCTTTTGCGTCTCCAGATCATGGTCGAGAGTTGGAAGTTACGGTACTTTGGGGTGATCATATCCTGGATGTCTCTAACTACGTAGACCCTGTTACCCTTAACGTAGGAGAAAATCCGAAGAACCAGTACATTATACCCAGTGTCGGTATTCCCGACGAATTCCCTCTGGTTACCGTTGAAGAAGATGGCAATGCGCACTTGGCCTTCACGGAAAGTATGACGGGTACTGTCCGGGCACGGGACAAAATCTACACGTTGAAAGAATTGAAGGATGAAAAGTTTGTTCGTAAGTTGGGCACCTCCTTTATTTTGGCGCTCAAACAAGATGATTTTGCCAAACTCAGCATCGGGACTGTTAATTTCTTTGTGCTGTATGTGAAGCCCGCTCCCCGCATCCTTCCCGCGCCAGTTTTCGAGCGGGATGCCTTGCTCATGAGGACGTTCATTGGTTCGGCCATCTTCATGCTGTTGATGTTCATTGGAATTGCTTTTGTACCGCAACCCAAACCGGTCACTATTGAAATGATTCCGGAGCGTTTTGCGGAGATTATTATTAAGAAAAGACCCACTTTGCCTAAATCTGGGATCATTGTTAAGGATCACGGTCCAGTAGACGGTGGATCAAAGATGGGCGAGGGCGGCAGGCCTGCGGGTCCCGAAGGAAAGCTGGGAAAGCCAGAGCTTCCCGAGAAAAAAGAAGTGCCCCAAGCCATTTTGCCGAAATCGTCTCCCAAAGAGAAACCCAATCTGGCGGCACAACAAAGACAGCGCAAGCTTATCGATCAGCAAAAAGCAAAGAGCGTGGGTTTGCTTAAGGCCTTTGGCGAGGCCGGCGTTCAAAAAGATTTGAAAGCCCTGATTGATCAGGGCGAGGGACCTCCCGGACAGGGCGGATTCGATGCGTTTGGAAAAGCGGTGAGCGGACTGCGCGGGAATACGATTGAAGAAGTCGGTGGAGCAGGCGGCAAGGGGCTTAAGGGAGTGGATGTAGGTGGCGGAGGCAAAACGATCGGAATTGACGGCCCGTCGACCAAAGGGCTGGGAAGAGGATACGAAGGCACCGGAATTGGAGAGGGCATTTCGGGTCCTGGCCGCCTTGGTATGAAGGGTGAAGCTGCCGTGAGCATTATTTCCGAAAATGTTCAAGTACTCTCCGGCCTTCCCAAGGATGTCATTAATGCCGTGGTGCAAAGACATCGCGCTGAGATCCGGCAATGCTACGAGGCAAGCCGACAAAAGAACCCTGGCTTAAGAGGTAAGGTGGTCGCGGCCTTTACGATTCAACCTAACGGAATTGTTTCTTACGCGGGCGTTAAAGAAAGTACGGTGGGAGATCCAGGGCTCGATAACTGTATTATTTCCAGAATTCGCACCTGGCAGTTCCCGAAGCCTGAAGCCCCGGGTGTTACCGAGGTTACAGCGTTTCCATTCTACCTAAACCCAGCGAATTAAATCTGCGACAAGATTTCTCCTGTGTAAATTCAAGAAATCTCTTAAGTCATCCGATAAGTTAAGTGAATCTCTCTGTCCTTCCCGATATGAAACCCCGATCAAAATGGAATAATAAGATAAACCAGTGGGCAAAACCGTGGGCTACATTTTCTTCAATTACCACGGTTACGTTTGTTATTTTTGCTTTGCTGAATCTTGGTCTGTGGTTAGCGTTTGCTTGCCGTGATTATCAAGGCAGCCGGAGACTCGCTTCGGAGAATGATAACCGGCTAAGAACAAGGCCTGGGCAGCCGAAATGGAACCCCAGACGGAACGGATACCAGATGTGGTATTCGGATCTACGCTCCTATGAAAATGTCGATCCTTTGAAAGTGGAGCAGGTGCTGGATGATTTTTCTGACTATGTCCAGCAAGGCTATGTATTTCGACCGTATGTTCATTACTCGCAGCCCACGTTCCAAAGTGCCACAGTAAATTTTCAGAGGAATGCTCAGGGATTCGAATTTCGCAGGGGAGCAAGTGATTGGGCCCAGGGGGCGAAAAAGATTTTTATTTTCGGCGGCAGCACGGCGCTTGGTTATCATGTTGCCGATGAATGGACTCTTCCTTACTTGCTGGAAGTACTGCTCAACCGGGGAAAAAGTGCGCGGTCCATCCGCACGCATGTCGTTAACTTTGGCCGGGTGGATTACTCCTGGTACCAGGAGTACATCCTATTGGGAAGATTGCTGCACGCTGGTTTGCGCCCCGATGCAGTGATATTTGTGGATGGTGTAAATGTTTTTAAAAATGGTCCAGAGAATATCCCCGTCTGGACGGAAAAACTGCAGCAGATGTGGGACAGTACACAATTCTTATCGGGTTCGTCGAGTCTGCCTCATCAGATTCCTCTTTTTCGTCTGATTAATTACATACAGAAAAAGCGGGATGGGGATTATTTCGATCCCCTGTTCAAAAGCCGCAACCCTGCGGCTGCCGAATATTCTGATGAACAAAAAACCATCTTGATGAAGGAATCCTATCTTCTAACGATGAAAATGATCCATGCTTTGGCAAAGTCATTTGACATAAAAACTCACTTTATCTGGCAGCCGCATCGAGCCTATCGGTGTGAAACCGAAAAGTATGCCCGTCCATTACCCACGAATTACGAAAGAGAGGCCCAAGCTTTATATCGCTCAATGGAAAAAGTAGTTCTGAATAATTTTTATAATCTTTCACATGAATGCGAAAAGATGGCAGGACGAATGATATTTATCGACGATCTCCATTATAGCCCGGATCTCAACCGGGTTCTTGCCTCTGAGATTGCTTCAATCGTTAGGAATAAATAATAACTGGTGTGCCCACTTCGGCGTTAGCAAACAAGTCTTCAATATCCTTGTCATACATTCGAATACAACCGTGCGACCAATTCTGTTTTTCCAAGTTACCATGTATGTAGATTTCCC